>CAIUAC010000024.1 GCA_903896985.1 uncultured Sandaracinus sp. | reverse complement strand
GTCTACAGCGGCCGACAGGTCGCGCTGAAGATGCCGCTGCCGGGCACCGGTCGGGACAGCGAGGTCGCGGCGCGCCTGCTCCGTGAGGCCCGCGCGCTCGAGGTCGCGCGCCATCCGGGCGTCGTCGAGCTGCTCGACGCCGGGCTCTTCGAAG
This sequence comes from uncultured Sandaracinus sp., assembly GCA_903896985.1. Lineage (GTDB taxonomy): Bacteria > Myxococcota_A > Polyangia > Polyangiales > JADJQN01 > CAIUAC01. The sequence goes on along the minus strand of CAIUAC010000024.1, from coordinate 10,169 downwards.
ACGGCCGCCCGTACCTCGCGCTCGAGCGGCTCGAGGGCGCGACGCTCGACGCCTGCCTCTCGAAGCGCGGGCGGCTCGGCCCGGTCGACGCCGTCCGGCTCGCGATCGAGCTCTGTGAGGCGCTCGGGCCCGCCCACGCGGGCGGCCTCGTGCACCGCGACCTCAAGCCTTCGAACGTGTTCATCGTGCGCAATCGCCTCGGCGTCGAGCGCGTGAAGCTCTTCGACTTCGGCATCGCCTGGCTCGCGGGCGTCTCCGCGACCACCGACCAGAAGCTCACGCAAGAGGGCACCTTCCTCGGCACGCCCGCGTACATGGCGCCCGAGCAGCTCTCCCTGCGCAAGCCCACCGATCAGCGCGCCGACGTCTACGGCATCGCCGCGACCTTGTACGAGTCGCTCGCCGGGCGGCTGCCGTATTCGGGCACCTACGCCGACATCCTCGTCGCGCAGCTGACGCGCCCGCCGCCCGACGTGCGCGAGCACCGCGACGATCTGCCGCCCGCGCTGACGCTGGAGCTACTGCGCGCGCTCGCCCGCGAGCCCGAGGACCGGCACGGCAGCGTCTCCGCATTGCGCGACGCGCTCGTCGCCGCCGTGCCGCTCGCGCTCGCTCGCCCCGTGACGCTGCTCAGCCCGTCCTCGCACGTGGACGAGGAGGCCGGGACCGCGCCGATCCCGCTCGTCACCGAGCGCCGCCGCCATCGCCGCGCGCCGTTCGCCGCGCACGGCTGGCTGACGAGCACGAGCGAGTCCGAGCAGATCGAGATCACCATCGACGACGTCTCCGAGGGCGGCGTCGCGCTGCACGCCGCGGACCCGCTCCCCCGCGGACACCTCGCGCTCGTCTTCGTCGCGCCCGGCGCCGCCTCAGCCGACATCATCGGCGTCGAGACTCAGTGGATCCGCCCCTGCGCCGCGCGGGGTGGCCGCCTCGTCGGGCTGCGCTTCGCCGACCCGCTACGGCCCGAGACGCGCGCTGCCTTGCGCGCGCTCGTGGCCATTCGCGGAGTGGCTGAGTAGTCGGTCCCTGCGCGCCGACGGGACAGTCGGTCAGTAGTACCGCGGGACGTAGAATTGCTCGGTCTTCGGCGGTCGCACATAGCTCCCCGCGGGCTTGCGCGGCGTGAGCTCGACCGTCTCCGGCGGCAGGTCCTGATAGGGCACCTTGACGAGGATATGCCGCATGCAGTTGAGGCGCGCGCGCTCCTTGTCGTCGGACTCCACCGTGAACCAAGGCGCCTCTGGGATGTTCGTGTGAAGGAGCATCTTGTCCTTCGCCTTCGAGTATTCGACCCATTTGTCGCGCGATTGCACGTCCATCGGGCTGAACTTCCAGCGCTTCATCGGGTCCTCGAGCCGCGCGCGGAAGCGCCGCTCTTGCTCGTCGTCGCTGACGGAGAACCAGTACTTCAGCACCACGATCCCCGAGCGCACGAGCATCCCCTCGAACTCGGGACAAGCGCGCATGAACTCGTTGTATTCGTCGTCCGTGCAGAAGCCCATCACGTGCTCGACGCCCGCGCGGTTGTACCAGCTGCGATCGAAGATCACGATCTCACCCGCGCTCGGCAGGTGCGCGACGTAGCGCTGGAAGTACCACTGCGTCTTCTCGCGATCCGACGGAGTCCCGAGCGCGACGACGCGACAGCCGCGGGGATTCAGCCCCTCGGTCATGCGCTTGATCATCCCGCCCTTGCCCGCCGCGTCGCGCCCCTCGAAGATCACGACGACGCGCAGCCCCATGTGCTTGACCCAGTACTGGAGCTTCACGAGCTCCACCTGCAAGCGCTTCATCTCCTTCTCGTACTCGCGCTTCGGGAGCGGCTTGCTCTCGGGCGGGGCGGCCGCGGCCGCCGCCTTCAGCTCGCGCTTGGCGACCTTCTTCTTCCGCTTCTCGGCTTTTCGCGCTTCTTCCGCTTCAGGAGCCGGGGACTTCGTGCCTGCATTCGTGTTCGCCACTCTTGCCTCCACGTACTGTTCAGATGGGACTCGGCGAGGCTATCACCCCGCCGCTGGAGCGAGCGAGTGCACGAACTCGTGCACGTGCTCCCGGCGCTCGGGCGCCGTGTACTCGAAGTTCACTTGGCGATCGGTCACCTCGAAGAACGACCGACTCGCGCTCAGCAGCTCGTGCTCCGCAGTCGCGAGGACCGATTGCGCGACGTCTGCCAGGTTCTCACGCACGATCTTCGCCTCCTCCATGAGCCCCTTCTCGAGGAAGAAGCCGCCGAGGATCAGCTTCGCCTTCACGACGAGCGGCAGCACGGCGCCCTTCTGTTCGTGGCCGATGTCGAGCACCGTCTTCAGCAGGCTGCCGGCGGTCGGGCTCTCGACCTCGTAGGCGCGGCGCACGATGTAGCCGAGATCGAACGTCGCGAGCTGCGCGACGAACTCGAGCCCGCCCGCCCGCGCGAGGTCGCTGTAGTAGCGGAAGTGGTGCGCGATGTCGTGGAGCAGCCCGGGCTGATCGCGCAGGTCGCGCGCGAGCAGGCGATACTCGTAGAAGATGTCGTAGATGCTGTGGACGTCCTTCTTCTTGATCGCCTCGCGGAGGAAGTTGTTGAAGTACTTCACCGAGAGCTCGAGGGCCTTCGGGTCGCCGCGCTTGCTCGCGGTGACGGCGATGACGCGGTTGGCGTCGCTGATGCTCGAGACGACGTCGGGCGCCTTCGCGAGCGCCTGCCCATAGGCGAGAAACATCTGCGTCAGCGCCTTCATCTCGAACCAAGTCTTCTCCTCGTTGAGGAGCTCGAGCGCCTCCGACGAGAGGCCGATGAAGTCTGCTCGATCCACGACGAACCACTGCGCGGGCAGCTTGGCTTTGCGCTCTCCGTGGTAGTCGAGGATCAGCTTCAGGGTCCAGATCCCCTCGAGCGCGACCCCGCGATCGGCGCGGTCGAGCGACTTGAGCACGATCGTGCCGATCTGAAAGAGGCGCTCGTGCACCTGCGCCTGCGCGTCGTTCGGCTCGAGCCTGCCCGCGAGCACCTCGTCGATGATGCGCGTCGTGTCGTCCTTCAGGCGCCGCAGGATGTTCGAGGGATCGAGGAAGCGCACCACGTAGAAGAAGTACGGGATCACCAGCGCCCAGCCGAGGAGCGCGCCACCGACCGCGAAGCGAAACGCCCACATCGGCGCGAAGTGCGGCCCGATCAGGTAGTCGACGAACAGGACGTTGGCCGCGCCGAGGGCCATCAAGAACAACATCCCCTGGTTGAGCCGATCCCGCAGGAACATGTCGATCAGCTTCGGCGTGTGCATGTTCGCCGTCAGCGGGATCGCGAGCCCGATGGTCGCGATCAGCATCGCGAGGGCGTTGTTGTAGCCGCGCGCCATCGGGCTGAGGATGTCGACGAGCTTGGCGTTGTTGACGTCCACCCAGCTCGTCGCGCTGAGGCCCGGTGAGCCCGCGTGCCACCACTCGAGCGCCGCCTCGCCGCCAAATACGACTACGTAGACGGCGCAAAGAGTGAGTGCCGTTTTCGTGAACGTTGTGCGCATGGCGCAGATGCTACGCCCGAGCGGGACCAGAAATGAAGGGCTCTCGGCGAAGATGATTGCCTACGAAGCGTCCACCCGCAGCAGTGAGATTGCGGGTCGTCCCGCCTCACGCGAACGCGCGAGATCCACGCTCAGCACGAGCACATAGCCCGTCGCCTCCTCCTCGTTGCAGAGCACCTGCTCGACGCTCCACGTGAGCCCGTCCTCGCTCGGCGCGAGCTTGGTGCGGCTCTGCAGGCGCGCGTCGGGGTCGGTCCGCAGGTACTTGTGCTCCGTGAAGTAAGGGCGCATCGCCTCGACGAGCCTCGGCTCCGTCCACGGCGGGTCGCTCTCGGCGAGCACCTCGGCGGCGCCCTCCCAGCGCCCCCACGCGATCGCGCGCACGAGCCTGAACGCGTCGTTGCGCACGAGCACGGTGAACGCGCGCACATCGCGCGTGATGTCGAGCGCCGCGGGCGGCGCGTCGGGGTTCTCGCGGTCCGCCTCGGCGGCGAGGATCTCGGCCTCGTCGCCGCGTCGCAGGCGCTCCCACTCGTCGAGCAGCGACGCGTCGGTGCCGCGCACGATGGCGCCGAGATAGGTGACCGCGTCGTCGATCTCCGCGGTCTTCGCGTTCTCCGGCACCGTCTGCACGAGCGCTTTGTACGCGTCAGTCAGATACCGCAGCAGCGTGCCCTCGACGCGCTGTAGCTCGTACTCCCGCACATACTCGTGGAACGACAGAAATTGCTCGACCATGTCGCGCGCGATCGACTTCGGCTTGATGTTCTCTTGGCCGACCCACGGGTGCCGCGTGCGGAAGTCGTTGAAGGTGTCGTAGACGAACTCGCGCAGCGGCTTCGGGTGCTCGATCTTCTCGAGCGCCGCCATGCGCTCGTCGTACTCGACGCCTTGCGCCTTCAGCTCCGCGACCTTCTCGCCCTTGAGTTTCGAGATCTGCGCGCGGAGCACGACGTCCGGGCTCTCGATGGTCGCCTCGACGAGCGTGAGCACGTCGAGCGCGTACGTCGGAGTCGTCGGATCGAGCAGCGGCAGCGTCTCGTGCACGTAGAGCGACAGCGTGCGATTGAGCGAGAAGTCGTCGCCGAGAGTCCCGCGCACGACGAGCTCGCGGAGCGTCGGCGCGTCCTGCCGGGGCACGAGATCGAGGATGCCGCCGCGGTAGAGCGAGCGCAGGAGTCCGCGCGCCGTGCGGCCGTGAGTGCGCTTCTGAGCGGCGGTGTCGTGGCTGCTCTTGATCAGCGTCTTCATCGCGCCGCAGCCGTCCCCGTCGGGACGCCCGAGCACGTGCAGCATCATCGCCGGCGTCACCGCGAAGCGGCTCTGCAGCGGCTCCGGCGGGAGCGACTGCAGGCGCTCGAAGGTGGCGCGATCGTACTGAACGTACTTGTCCGGCGGCTTGCTCCGCACGAGCTTGCGGAGCTTCTTCGCGTCGCCGCTGACCTTGCTCTCGGCGCGGAGGTTCTCGATGACGTGCTCGGGCGCCTGCGCGACGACCCAGCCCTGCTCGTCGAAGCCTTTGCGCCCCGCGCGCCCCGCGATCTGCTGAAAGTCGCGCACCGAGAGCAGCGAGGTCTTCTGCCCATCGTACTTGTAGAGGCGCGTGAAGAGCACCGTGCGAATCGGCACGTTCACGCCGACGCCGAGGGTGTCAGTGCCGCTGATCACCTTGAGCAATCCGCGCTGCGCGAGCTTCTCCGTCGCGAGTCGATACTTCGGCAGCAATCCCGCGTGATGGAGCCCGACTCCGTGCTTCAGATATCGCTGTAGCTCCTTGCCGTAGGGGCTCGTGAACTTCACGCCTCGAAGCGCGTCGTGGATCGCGCGCTTCTCCTCCTTGGAGCAGAAGTCCACGCTCATCAGGTTCTGCGCCTCTTCTGCGGCGCTGCGCTGCGTGAAATTGACGAGGTAGATCGGCGCGCGCCCGGCGTTCATCAGCGAGCTGATCGTCTCGTGGAGCGGGCGCTCCGCGTACTCGAAGGCGAGCGGCACCGGGCGCAGCGTCCCGCGCACGAGCGCCGTCTCGCGCCCCGTCAGCTTGGTCAGCGCCGCCTCGAAGGGCGTCGTGTCGCCGAGCGTCGCGCTCATCAGGAGGAACGTCGCCTGCGGCAGCGTGAGCAGCGGGATCTGCCAAGCCGCGCCGCGATCGGCGTCCGCGTAGTAGTGGAACTCGTCCATCACGACGTAGTCGACGTCGGCGCGATCCCCCTCGGCGAGGGCCATGTTCGCGAGGATCTCCGCCGTGCAGCAGATCACCGACGCGTCGCGGTTCACCGACGCGTCGCCCGTCATCATGCCGACCTCGTCCGCGCCGAGCAGCCGACAGAGATCGAAGAACTTCTCGCTGACGAGCGCCTTGATCGGGCACGTGTAGAAGACGCGTCGCCCCTCGGCGACGGCCTGAAAGCACATCATCGTCGCGACGAGCGACTTGCCCGAGCCCGTCGGCGTGTTGAGCACGACGTTCTTGCCGGCGGCGATCTCGAGGATCGCCTGCTCCTGCGCGGGATAGAGCGTCAGCCCGACCGCCTCGACGTAGGCGAGGAAGGCGTCGAGGATCGCCTCGGGGGTGGACGCGTCGGCCGGCGGCAGCCGCGCGAACAGCGGGGCTTCTGCTTTCGTCTTCGCCGCCGTCGGCTCGGTGGGGTCGGTCATCGCGCGGCGGAGGATAGCGGGCGGCGTCGACCCGCGCTCACTTCAGCATCGCCGAGAACGCCCGCGCGGCCGGCGAGAGCGGACGCCCGAGCTTGTGGATGACGCCGAGGCGTCGGTGCACAGAGAGCCCGCGGACGTTGACCACGGTGACCGCGGAGTCTCCGCTCGGCACGCCGAGCTGGCTGACGAACGCGAGCGCCTGCGTGTGCGCGACCATCCCGAGGATCGCCGCGATCGATCGCAGCTCCATCTGGACGTTCATCTCGACCCCCGCCTCCGCGAGGGCCGCGTCGATCAGCTGCCGAATCGCGCTCGTCTTGTCGAAGCCGACGAGCCCGAGCCCGGCGAGATCGCGCACATCGACCCGCCGCTTCGAGGCGAGGGGATGCTCGCGCGCCGCGACGAGCACGATGCGGTCCTTTCGCAGCGCCCGGATCTCGAACTCCCGCGAGTGGGTCGGCAGCGTGACGATCCCGAGCTCGAGGCGCTCGTCCTGCACCGCGCTCTCGACGGCGCGGCTGCCCTGCTCGTGGACCTCGAAGCGCACGCCGGGATAGAGCTTCTGGAACTCCGCGATCGCCTGCGGCACGACGAACGAGACGGCGGTGGCCCCGCCGCCGAGGCGCACCACGCCCGTCTCGAGCGTCTGCTGCGCCCGCACGCTCTCCTTCATCCGCTCGTAGCGCTCGACGATCGCGCGCGCCTCGGCGACGGCGAGCCGCCCCGCTTCCGTCAGCGCGATCCCCTTGCGGCTCCGCTCCACGAGGCGCGCGCCGAGGTCTTGCTCGAGCTGCTGCAGCCGCCGCGAGAGCGCGGGCTGCGTGACGAACAGGGCGCGCGCGGCGCCGGTGATCGCCTTGTGGTCCGCCACCGAGAGCAGGGTGCGCAAGAGGACGAGGTCCATCCATGCATTTCTAGCATGGATAACATCAGCATTATCCATGTTCGTGCATGGTGGATGTGCGCTATGGACACTCCATCCGGGCAGGCACCGGGCCGGCCTTCCCGCCGGCACCGACCCCACCGGACCCACCTGGAGCGCGCCCGCCGGGCCCGCTCCGAGGCGAGCCTCCCCACCGGCCTCACGGAGAATTCGAATGCTACAAGCCTACCGAGAGCACGTCGCCCAGCGCCTAGAGCAGGGCGTGGTCCCCCTCCCGCTCGACGCGCGGCAGGTCGCTGCGCTCACGCAGCTGATCTCGGCTCCGCCGAAGGGCGAGGAGGCCTTCGTGCTCGACCTCCTCACGAACCGCGTGCCCGCGGGCGTCGACGAGGCCGCGAAGGTGAAGGCCGAGTACCTCGCCGAGCTGGCGACCGGGGCCAAGACCTCCCCGCTGATCGACCGGGCTCACGCGATCGAGCTGCTCGGCACGATGCTCGGCGGCTTCAACGTCGCGCCGCTCGTCGACCTGCTCGATGACGCCGCGCTCGGGGCCGCGGCCGCCGAGCAGCTCGCGCACACGCTCCTCGTCTTTGCGGCGTTCGACGACGTCGAGCGGAAGGCGAAGGCGGGCAACGCGCACGCGAAGGCGGTGCTCCAGGCTTGGGCCGACGCGACTTGGTTCACGAACCGCGCGCCGCTCGCCGCGAAGCTGACGCTGACCGTCTTCAAGGTCGTCGGCGAGACCAACACCGACGACCTCTCGCCCGCGACCGACGCGTGGTCGCGCCCCGACATCCCGCTCCACGCGAAGGCGATGCTGCGGAACCCGCGCGAGGGGATCACCAACGCCCTCGAGCAGATGGCCGACCTCGCGAAGCAGGGACATCCGCTCGCGTACGTCGGGGACGTCGTCGGGACGGGCTCGTCGCGCAAGTCGGCGACGAACTCCGTGCTCTGGTTCATGGGCGACGACATCCCGCACGTGCCGAACAAGCGCGGCGGAGGCGTCGTGCTCGGCGGGAAGATCGCGCCGATCTTCTTCAACACGATGGAGGACTCCGGCGCGCTGCCGATCGAGTGCGACGTCTCGAAGCTCGCGATGGGCGAGGTCATCCACGTCTATCCCTACGAGGGCAAGATCGAGAACGCCGCGGGCGAGGTGCTCACGCGCTTCGAGCTGAAGACGCAGGTCCTGCTCGACGAGGTGCAGGCCGGCGGACGAATCCCGCTGATCATCGGCCGCGCGGTGACGCAGCGCGCGCGCAAGTCGCTCGGCCTCGGCGCGAGCACGTCGTTCCGCTTGCCGGTGCTCCCGCCGGACACGGGCAAGGGCTACACGCTCGCGCAGAAGATCGTCGGCCGCGCCTGCGACGTCGCCGGCGTCCGCCCGGGCACCTACTGCGAGCCTGCGACTGCCACGGTCGGCTCTCAGGACACGACCGGGCCGATGACGCGCGATGAGCTCAAGGAGCTCGCGTGCCTGCGCTTCTCGGCCGACCTCGTGATGCAGTCGTTCTGCCACACGGCCGCTTATCCGCGCCCCGTGGACGTGCAGACGCACAAGACCCTGCCGGAGTTCATGCACGAGCGCGGCGGCGTCGCGCTCCGCCCCGGAGACGGCATCATCCACTCTTGGCTCAATCGCATGCTCCTCCCCGATCAGGTCGGCACGGGCGGCGACTCCCACACTCGCTTCCCGCTCGGGATCTCGTTCCCCGCGGGCTCGGGGCTCGTCGCGTTCGCGGCCGCGCTCGGCATCATGCCGCTCGATATGCCCGAGTCCGTGCTCGTCCGCTTCAAGGGCGAGCTGCGGCCCGGGATCACCCTGCGCGACCTCGTCAACGCCATCCCGTGGGCGGCGCTGCAGACCGGGGATCTCACCGTCGCGAAGAAGGGCAAGAAGAACCTCTTCAGCGGCCGCGTCATCGAGATCGAGGGGCTCCCGAACCTCAGCGTCGAGCAAGCGTTCGAGCTCTCCGACTCGACCGCCGAGCGCTCGGCGGCGGGCTGCTCGATCCGGCTCGCGAAGGAGCCCGTGATCGAATACCTGCGCTCCAACGTCGTGCTCCTGCGCTCGATGATCGCCAACGGCTATCAGGACGCGCAGTCGCTCGCGCGGCGCGCGGACAAGATGGAGGCGTGGCTCGCGAATCCCGTGCTCCTCGAGCCTGACGCAGACGCCGAGTACGCGAAGATCATCGAGATCGATCTCGCGACCATCGACGAGCCGCTCCTCGCGTGCCCCAACGATCCCGACGACATCAAGAAGCTCTCCGAGGTCGCGGGGACCAAGGTCGACGAGGTCTTCATCGGCTCGTGCATGACGAACATCGGGCACTTCCGCGCGGCGGGCAGCCTCCTCGCGAAGTTCGCGCAGCCGGTGCCGACGCGCCTGTGGATGGCGCCGCCGACGCGGATGGACCAGGCGCAGCTCGTCGAGGAGGGCGTCTACTCGCAGTTCGCAGTCTCCGGCGCGCGCACCGAGATGCCCGGCTGCTCGCTCTGCATGGGCAACCAAGCCCAGATTCGCCCGGGCTCGACGGCGGTCTCGACCTCGACGCGCAATTTCCCCAACCGACTCGGGCTCGACACTCAGGTGTTCCTCGCGTCGGCGGAGGTCGCCGCGGTCACCTCGATGCTGGGCCGTATCCCCACGCCCGAGGAGTACCTCTCGTATGCCCGTGATCTCGAGGCCAAGTCGGAGCAGGTGTATCGCTACCTCAGCTTCGACAAGCTTCCCGCGTTCACCGAGGCTGCGGCGAAGGTTCACCTGAACGTCCTCTGACGCCGCGCTGCACGCGCGCTCGGGGTGACCCGGGGGCGTGGTGCCGCGCTCGGGCATTCCTTCGGCAACTTCGTTGGGATCTGTGCGAGCATCGCCCAGCACACCCCAACGAAGGAGCCAGGATGACGCGAGTGGGATTCGGACGGAGCGCGACGGCGGCGCTGCTACTCACGCTCTCGGTCGGCTGTGGGAGCGCCGCCCGCGGAACGGGCGTGGACGCCGGGGACGCCGATGGCTTCGTCCCGCCGCCGCCGCAGGACGGCGCTGTGCCGCTCGACGCGCCTCCGCCCCCGCCGCCTCCTCCCGTCGCGCTGCTCGAGGTCTACGCGCTCGACCTCTGGGC
>CAIUAC010000023.1 GCA_903896985.1 uncultured Sandaracinus sp. | reverse complement strand
GCCTGCGCCGCGCGCTCGGACCGCGCGCCCTTGGCTCGGGCCGCTCGCGCTCGGCGTCGTCGGCCTCGGCGCGCTGACGGTGGACGTCGTGGCGCTCGCCATGACCGGGAAGGATGGCCTCACCGACCGCTCCCTCAGCTGGCCGATGTTCGTCACGGTCGGCGCGGTCGGGTTGGGCGCGCTCGTCACGGGCGTGCTCTGGTACGCGCTGTCTGGCAGCGAGGAGCCGCCTCCGGCCTCGTTGGCTCTCTTGGTCGCGCCGTCCGGCGTCGCGGGCGGCCTCACTTTCCTCTACTGAGAATGGCTCTGTTCACCCTCCGAGGACGGCTCATGCGCACTTCCCCCCGATTTATCTCGCTCTGGATCGTTCTCATCGCCGCGGTCGGCGCGCCGGGCTGCGTGCTCGAGACCAAGTGCTCGCGAGGCGCCGTCGAGGTGAGCGGTGACTGCGTCTGCCCGGCGGGGACGTCGAGCGTCGCCGCGGCGGACGGGACGAGCTCTTGCGTCGCCGTCGGCACCGACGCGGGTCCGGGGGATCTCGGCGTCGACGCCGGCCCAGCGGACGCGGGTCCGTGCGGGATGGCGTGCCCGACGGGGACGCCTGTGTGCGACGAGGCGAGCGGGACGTGCGTGGAGTGCACGGGCACCGACGCGCGCGCGTGCGGCGGCGCGACGCCTGTGTGCGACGTGCCCAGCCACGCGTGCGTGGCGTGCAACGCGGACAGCGACTGCACGGCGCTCGACGCGCCGCAGTGCGACGTCGGCGCGCACGCTTGCGTGGCGTGCACGACGAGCGACGCGTGCGCCGCGCGGGTCGGCACGACGGTGTGCGACGCCGTGGCGGGCGCGTGCGTGGAGTGCACGCCGACGGCCGCGACCGCGTGCGGTGCGAACGTCTGCCGCCCGACGGAGCACACCTGCACGACGCTGCCCGCGCGCGCCCAGTACGCGTGCCAGGAGTGCGCGTACGACGAGCAGTGCCAGGTGGGCCAGCTCTGCGTCGCGACGGTCTACGCGAACCCGCCGCCGGAGCGGTCGGTCGGCAGCTACTGCCTGTGGCGCCGGGACGCCACCGCGGTCGGCGCTCCGAACGGCGCCTGCGGCTTCGGCAGTCAGCCGTTCGCGAGCGCGCGCATGGCGACGAGCACGGACGGCGTCGCCGCCATGATCTGCGACCTCCGGACGGCGACCTGCCCCGCGCTCCTCGAGCACGCGACGACGGTCCCCGGCTGCACCGTCGCCGGTGACGACGCCGCGTGCGGCGCCGCGGGCTTCAACGACGGCCGCTGCCGCCTCAACGGCAGCAGCGAGCCCAAGTGCAGCTATCCGTGCCTCGGCACGGAGGACTGCCCCGCGGGCGCGACCTGCCCCGCCGCCGGCGATCGCTTCTGCTCGATCTGAGCGCGCACGACTTCGCGGAGACCTCGCTGATGCTCTCTCACCTTCGACCTGCGCTTGCTCTCTCGGCTGCTGCGCTGCTGTGCGCGCTCGCGCTCTCTGGCTGCGGCGACGACGACGCCTGCCCGGCGGGCGCGACGACCACCGGCGCTGGCTGCGTCGCCGCAGACCTCGGCACCGACGCGGGCCCAGCGGACGCGGGTCCTTGCGGGATGGCGTGCCCGACGGGGACGCCTGTGTGCGACGAGGCGAGCGGGACGTGCGT
>CAIUAC010000022.1 GCA_903896985.1 uncultured Sandaracinus sp. | reverse complement strand
GGCGGCGCGCTGCTCGGCGGCGGAGCGAGCAGGCCCATCGCCAAGAAGCGCATCATCTCGTCGACGAGCACCTCGGCGCTCCGCGGCATGGCCCCGCGCACGGCGTCGTAGACCAGCTCCTTGAGCCCGCCGAGCCCGATCGCGACCATCACGCGCCGGTCGCCGTCGCGCACGAGCCCGATGCGCTGCCCGAGCTCGAAGCTCTCGTCGAGCAGCTGATGGAGGCCGACGTAGAACGCGTCGAGCTTGCCGCCGAGCTCCGGCGCGAGGCTCGCGACGTCGCGGAGCACGAGCGTCATCAGCGCCGGCTCCGAGAGCGCGAGCGACACGATGCGGTGCAGGTTCGCCCGCAGCTGCTCGACCGGCGTCTCGGTCGGATGCGCGACGTCGATCGAGCGAATGCTCATCGCGAGCCGCGCGAAGAAGTCGTCGACGAGCGCGCCGAACACGTCGCGCTTGTCCTTGAAGTAGAGGTAGAAGGTGCCGCGCGCCGCGCCCGCGCGCGCGACGATGTCGTCGACCGTCGCCGCGGCGTAGCCCTTCTCGGCGAACACGTCGCGCGCCGCGAGCAGCAGCTCACTGCGGCGCTGCGCTTTCTTCGCCTGCGCCTGCGCCTGCTGCGGCTGCGACGGCTGAGGCGGCAGCGGCTTGGGTGGCCGGGGCCGCGAGGGCTTTCGAGGCGACGACACGGCGCGAACGTACCACAGCCGTGCTACGGTCCCCGGCTGACACTGACGTCAGTGCCAGCAACGACAAACTCGGCGCAGCTGGCGCCTGAGGGCGGGGGGCGGTTTCTCGATGCGCGAGCTCGTGATCGGAATGGACGTTGGCTCGACGACGGTGAAGGCGGTCGTCGTCGATCCGGAGACGCGCGCGATCCTGTGGAGCGACTACCAGCGCCACCACACCAAGCAGCCCGAGACCGTGCTCGAGCTGCTCGGGGCGATCGAGGGCGCGTTCCCCGACGTGCGGCGGGAGCGGCTCCGCTGCTTCGTGACGGGCTCGGGCTCCGGTCCGCTCGCCGCGCCGCTCGGCGCGCGCTTCGTCCAAGAGGTCAACGCGGTCACCCTCGCCGTCGAGACGCTGCACCCGGACGTCGGGAGCGTGATCGAGCTCGGCGGACAAGACGCGAAGATCATCATCTTCAAGGACAGCGGGAAAGCCGGGAAGACCGCGTCGACGTCGATGAACGACAAGTGCGCCTCCGGCACCGGCGCGACGATCGACAAGTGCATGATCAAGGTCGGGCTGCCCGCCGAGAAGCTCGCCACCCTCGAGTTCAACGCCGACAAGCTGCATCACGTCGCGGCGAAGTGCGGAGTCTTCGCCGAGACGGATGTCGTGAATCTCATCAAGACGGGCATCCCGTCGGAAGAGATCATGTGCTCGCTCGCCGACGCGATCGTGATGCAGAACCTCGCCGTGCTGACGCGCGGCAACACGCTGCGGCACAAGGTGCTGCTGCTCGGCGGGCCGAACGCGTATCTGCCGTTCTTGCAGGCGTGCTGGCGCAAGCGCATCCCGGAGACCTGGGACGAGCGCGGCTATGCGTATCCGAAGGATGTGCCGCTCGACGAGCTGATCATCGTGCCGGCGAACGCGCAGCTCTATGCCGCGTACGGCGCGGTGATGTTCGGGCTGCACGAGGCGTCGGACGTCGGGCGCTATGCGGGCGTCGAGGGGCTGCGCGCCTACGCGACGGAGGGGCGCAAGGCGCGCCTCGCCGAGACCGCCGGACCGCCGCTCGCGCGCTCGCCTGAGGAGCTCGCGCTGTTTCGGGAGAAGTATCGGCTCCCGAAGTTCGAGCCGGTGCGCTTCGCGCGCGGGCAGCACGTGCGCGCGGTGATCGGGCTCGACGGCGGGAGCACCAGCAGCAAGGCGGTCCTCGTCGGGGACGACGGGGCGCTGCTGCGCAAGGCGTACGCGCTCTCGGAGGGCAACCCGATCACGGATATGCGCAACCTGCTGCGCGAGCTCCGCGACGGGCTGACGGCAGACGGCGCGACGCTCGAGATCATCGGGTTCGGCGCGACGGGCTACGCCGCCGACATCCTCGAAGAGTGCCTGTGCACCGACGTCAACATCGTCGAGACGATCGCGCATATGACGAGCGCGACGCACTTCTTCGGCGCGGTCGACGTCGTCTGCGACATCGGCGGACAGGACATCAAGGTCCTGTTCATGCAGAACGGCGATATCCGGAACTTCAAGCTCTCGAACCAGTGCTCGGCGGGCAATGGGATGTTGCTGCAGGCGATGGCGGCTCAGTTTGGATTGCCTGTCAGCGAGTACGCAGAGACGGCGTTTCGCGCGGAGCTGGCGCCGAACTTCAGCTACGGCTGCGCGGTCTTTCTCGACACCGATCGCGTGAACTTCCAGAAGGAGGGCTTCTCGAAGGAGGAGCTGCTCGCGGGGCTCGCGCAGGTGCTGCCGAAGAACATCTGGCAGTACGTCGTCGGGATCCCGCGCTTGGCGTCCCTCGGGCGGCGCTTCGTCCTGCAGGGCGGGACTCAGTACAACCTCGCGGCGGTCAAGGCGCAGGTCGACTACATCACGCAGCGCGTGCCCGGGGCGGAGGTCTTCGTGCACCCGCACGCGGGCGAGGCGGGCGCGATCGGCGCGGCGATGGAGACCCTGCGGGTCGTGCAGCGCAAGGGCAGCACCTCGTTCATCGGCCTCGAGCAGGCGATCGACCTGCGCTACGAGACGCGCACGGACGAGAGCACGAAGTGCCACTTCTGCCCGAACGACTGCTCGCGCACCTTCGTGGACGCGTATCGCCCGGACGGCACGACGGCGCGCTACATCGCGGGCTTCTCGTGTGAGAAGGGCATGGTCGAGTCGAAGGACGCGATGCTCGAGCAGGTGCGCGCGCGGCAGGCGCTCGCCAAGGAGTTCCCGAACCTCGTCGCGTACGAGGCGAGGCGCGCGTTTCAGCCTTGGTATGAGCCGGTGGCGATGCCGGACGCGGACTCTCCGGTCGAGGACGCGGCCGTCGAGAAGAGCTTCTTCGGAAAGCTGACGCGCAGGAAGTACACGCGCGGCTTTCGGCGCTCGAGCGCGGAGTCAGCCGAGCGGCGGCGGCGCTATCGAGTCGGGATGCCGCGAGTGCTCAACATGTACTCGACGGGTCCGTTCTGGACGACGTACTTCCGGGCGCTCGGGCTCGACGCGCGCAACATCGTGTGGAGCGACGAGACCTCCGAGGAGATGTGGTCAGTCGGCGGCAAGTACGGCTCGGTCGATCCGTGCTTCCCATCGAAGGTCGTGCAAGCGCACTTCCATCAGCTCTTCTTCGACAAGCACGCTGCGCGCCCGCTCGACGCGATCTTCTTCCCGAGCCTGACGCATCTGCCGTCGTTCACGGCGCACGCGGTCGATCACGCCGCGTGCCCGATCGTCGCCGGGACGCCCAACGTGATGAAGGCGGCGTTCACCAAGGAGCAGGACTTCTTCGGCGTGCGCGGCATCAAGTACCTCGACCCGGCGCTCGCGTTCACGGAGCCGACGCTGCTGCGGCGCCGGCTCTTCGAGGCGTTCGGCCCGGAGCTCGGCGTGACCGAGGACGAGAGCGACTTCGCGGCCGCCGAGGGGTGGAAGGCGCTGCACGCGTTCGACGCGGATCTCGAGCGGCGCGGCAAGGCGATCCTCGAGGACGTCGAGGAGCGCCGGAGCGTCGCGATCCTGGTGCTCGGGCGGCCGTATCACGCAGATCCCGGGCTGCACCATGGGATTCCGGACGAGTTTCAGACGGCCGGATATCCGCTGCTCAGCGTGCGCTCGATCCCGAAGGACCCGCGCTGGCTCAGGCGGTTCTTTCAGCGCGATCTCGAGCGCGGGCAGATCCGGGACGCGCTCGAGATCGGCGATGTCTGGCCCGAGAGCTACTCCGCCAACAGCGCGCAGAAGGTCTGGGGCGCGAAGTTCGCCGCCCGACACCCGAACGTGGTGATGCTCGATCTCTCGAGCTTCAAGTGCGGTCACGACGCGCCCGCCTACGGCATCATCGAGGGCATCGTGCGCGAGAGCGCGACTCCTCATGTCGGCCTCCACGACCTCGACGCCAACAAGCCTGGAGGCTCTATCAAGATCCGCGTGAAGACCTATGTGCACTCGCTGAAGCTCCACGAGGAGCGCCTCGTGGACCAGGCCGACCGCAAACAGGAGCTGACCCGCCGCGTGGACGAGCGGCGGCTGTTTCTGATTCGGAGCAAGGCGGCGGCGCTCGCGGGGCGTGCGCCTGCGGGCGAAGCCGACGGCAGCGGGGTGGGCCTATGAGGCGCGCCGCGCAGCTCGTCGTCGTCGACGACCTCGAGGACTCGCTCGCGCGCTTCGAGGAGAGGGAGCGAGCCCGCCTCGGGATCGCCGCCGACCCGGTGCACTGGACCGATCGGATGATCAACCCGCAGTTCTCCGCGAGCCAGCGCGGGCGCACGACGCTCCTCTGCGGCGGGCTGACGATGGCGCACGACTATCTCGTCGCCGGCGCGCTCAGCGGCTGTGGCTACGACGTGCGCGCGCTCGACACCCCGGACCTCGAGGCGCTCCGCTTCGGCAAGGAATTCGGGAACAAGAGCCAGTGCAATCCGACGTACTTCACCGTCGGGAACCTCGTCAAAGAGCTCTGTCGCCTGCGCGACGAAGAGGGGATGACGACCGCGGAGATCATCGATGGTCATGTGTTCTTCACCGCGGGCGCGTGCGGGCCGTGTCGGTTCGGGATGTACGCGACGGAGTACCGCAAGGCGCTCCGCGACGCGGGCTTCGACGGCTTTCGCGTGATGCTCTTTCAGCAGGCGGGCGGGCTCCAACAAGCGACCGGCGACGAGGCTGGACTCGACCTCACGCCGACGTTCTTCATCGCCCTCCTCAAGGCGCTGTTCACGGCCGATGTGCTGAATCTGGCGGGCTATCGCCTGCGCCCGTATGAGGTGACGCCCGGCTCGACGGACATCGCGCTCACCGCCGCGAAGAAGCTCGTCCACGACGCCCTCCGCGGCCAGACGAGCGTGCTCAGGGCCCTGCACCGCGCGGGCAAGGTCCTGCAGGCCGTCCCGCTGAATCGCCTGCAGGGCAAGGCGAAGGTCTCCGTGCTCGGCGAGTTCTGGGCGATGACGACGGAGGGGGACGGCAACTACCACCTTCAGCGCTTCCTCGAGCAAGAAGGCGCGGAGTGCGAGATTCACATCCTCGCGTCGCTGCTCCTCTACAACCTATGGGAGGCGCGGCACGACACCGAGCTGCGCGCGACGCTGCGCGACACCGACGGCGGCCCCTTCGGGCTCCGCGGCTCGGACGTCGCGCTCAAGCTCGGCGGCCTCTGGGTGGGCGAGCTCGCGCTGCGCGGCACATTCCACACCTTCGCGCGGCTGGTCGGGCTGCGCGGCTATTCGCTCCCCGACATGGAGGAGATCGCCGAGGCCGCGAACGCGCACTACGACGTCAGCCTGCGCGGCGGCGAGGGCCACCTCGAGGTCGCCAAGCTGATCCTCAACGTCGCGCACCAGAAGTCGCATATGACCCTGAGCGTGAAGCCGTTTGGCTGCATGCCGAGCTCGGGAGTCTCCGACGGAGTGCAGTCCCTGGTCACCGAGCTATTCCCCGACGCGCTCTTCTGCCCGGTGGAGACGAGCGGCGACGGCGCAGTGAACTTCTACTCCCGCGTGCAGATGGTCCTCTTCAAGGCGCGATTGCGCGCAGAGGCAGAGTTCGAGTCCGCGCTGAAGCAGCACGGAGTCACCCGCGAAGAGGTCGCCGCCTACCTCGCCAAGACGACCTACGCGAACGGCCTCGAGAGGGCGCCGCACCGATTGGCTGGCACCGGCGCCGACCTCGTGCACGACCTCGCGCCCTTCATGAAAGCGGGCCTCTTCGGTCGCGCGAGACTCCACGCGGAGCGCCGCGTCGAGCGCGTCCGACACTTCGCGCAGAGAGACGCCAAGTGGGCAGTCCGCTCGGCGAAGAACATGGCGCCGTATGTGCCAGCCCTCGCGCAGTGGGTCGCGAAGCAGGCGCTGGAGTATGTGCGGCCGGCGAAGGCGGCGGCGACGGCGGGCTGAGGGAGTCGCTCCGAGGCTGCGCGTCTCCCAACGTTCAGCGCGAGAACCCGACGTCGAGGCGGACGTTCAGCGCGTCTGCGACCTTCGCGAGCGTACCGATGGTGGGATTCTCGTCGGGCCGCTCCAGCTTCGCGATCTGCTGCTGAGAGACGTGCGCGCGCTTCGCTAGCTCGCCCTGCGTGAGGTTCGCCGCCAGGCGCGCCCAACGAATCGCGATCGCGACCGCCAGCGCCGGGGGCACGACCACGCGCAACACGTCACCGGTCACGCGGCGCGTACGCGGTGCAGGCGGCGCGTCTCCGGTCACGAGAAACGCCTTGAGCCACCCGAGGAGCGCATCCGTCGCCATGGCCTCGAGCTCCGAGCGCGATCCGGCAAAGGTCTGACAGCCGGGCGCATCGACGAACTCCGCGAGCCAGTGCCGCCCCTCTCGTGTGACACGTGCCGTGTACTGCATGGCGCTCTCCTACCGGAGCTTCAATCCGGATTGCTTCTCGATGCTCTTGATCGTGCCCAGCGGGAGGTCCTTCTTCGGATGCGGCACGGTCACCCGCCCGCCCCTCGACTCATGCGCGAACTGGTGATGCGACCCTGACGTGTGCACGAGCACCCAGCCAGCATCGAGCAGCTTGGCGATGATCTCCCGCGAGATCACACAGCCATGGTACAACCTATGAGTTGTGTGTCAAGGAGTACGAGCTTCGCCGCATCAGCGACGGCGCGCAGAGAGCGGCGCCGCGAGGCTGCGCGACTCCCGTCGCCCTCACCCGCGCTCTACGGGCTGCGCGAACTACCCTCTCCCGCAGCGCGGGAGAGGGTGTATGCGCGATCCCGAAAGCGTTCAGCGACAGACGGCAGCGACGCGGATCCACGGTCGAAATTAGCATTCACCGCGCCAATCCGCAGGTACTCCTCGAAGATGAACGACTATCCAGTCGCGCGAGCTGCAACCACAAGCTGCGACAGTACGCGTTCAAGTTCCAGAAATCGGCCATGATCCATGCGCTGCTGGCTGATCACCGACGGCCTGAAGTTGAACAAGTGTTTACGACCACCGTTCTCAACGACCTCAATGTAGAGGGCGCGGTTCAAGACGAAATAGACAAGCGCGAGAACGAAAGAGGCAATCAGCCCGCAGAACCACATACCTATCGCGAGCGCGAGATGCTCGTTTCTGGTCCACGGCCGAAGATACTCAACGTGCAATCCGCTGAGTGGCTCTACATGGAATACGTCGGATGGGCTTGTGGAGCCAGTTGACGTTACACCATTGGCCTGCGAACCGGATACGGCCACGGGCGTCGTGGCGAAGAAGACAATGGAATCGCCACCGGCTTCGGTTATCAGTCCGGCATGCAGAGCCGCAGGGCACATCGCCGATCCCGTCGAATATGGGTTTGCTCCGACCACTGTGCCCATCGTTGCACCGCCCCGAGGTACCGGTCCGCAGCGCAACACTATTCGTGCGCCCGGAATCTGCGGATCTCGACGTTGCCACGTCTCATCTTCGACCAGCGGTCCCGCTTGGTTCATCAATGGGGCGGGCGTGGAAGGCGTGTAGACGGGCATAGGCACGTCCGGAGCGACCGTCGTTGGACGCGAATAGGCTTCGTCCCAACTCCTCCAGTTGTCCAACAATACGAGCCCTCCGGTTCGTTCGATGATTCGGTCTCGAAGCGCCGTTAGGCAGAGAGGGTTCTCTCCGTTATCTGCCAGGGGAGCGAGGCGAGCGACTTCCGCCGCCATATCGCGCGGAGCTTGTGAGCATCGCACCGTTCCATATCGGCCCTCAAACCCGAAGTCATTGAACTTGAAGTTCCAGTCAACCGACTGTGGCTGCGTCCTTCTCCATTCACGTATCGCGTTGCGATGTGCGACTAACGATGAACCCTCCCTGCTGTTCCACTCTGCCACTGCCCCCTGATGAGCAATAAGGAGTCGCTCACCCTGCCGCACGGCTCGAACGTTCGCCTTCGCCGTTGAAGTGTCTACATAGCGCCATGACCATGTAGCAGCGGCTCCAGCAATTAAGATGCCCGCGCAGAACAGAGCCACGGCGGCACGCCAGGGATACCGTATCCCTACTTTGCTTGCGCACATCCGGTTGAAAGGGATTGACAGCGCCTGGGTTCCCACGATGGAAGTCTCGTGGGCCTCAAGGTGGCTAGGCAGAAGCCGCAATGATAGCGTGGGGCTCAGCTTGAACCGAGTCAGGAACCATGCACGTAGACCTCCAATCCGACCCTCGATATGGGCGAGTTCCGGAGTTTCCAGTGCCTCGACGGACCGAGCAGTGATTTGCCACGACGTGATGACGTATCGCATTTTCTTGCCTCAGCTACGCGTTGATGGGTCCGGATTTGCCTGTGCGCGCGCCACCACAGCCAAGGAATACATAGCTGTTGACCGGAGCATCCAGCGCCAAGAGGCGGCGAGAGCAATGGCACAGAGCACTATCGAGCGTGGATTTCGCAAACTCATGAACTCAGCTCCTCGCTAACAATTGGGACGCCCGTCACGAAGTCCCGCAGCGCCTTCCATCGCTGGTCCGAGAGCACGTGCTTCTCGTTGTCCCACCCGTAGCCGACCCCGATCCTCACCGGCCCCCGCGCGTGCAAATCCCGGTCGTGTGACGCCATCTCGACCCTCCAAAGGTTCAGATTTGCGGTAATAGAAGTTTTTTTGCAGAAGACAATACTTATCTAGTTTCACGGTGTGCAGCGCCGCGGAGACAGCCGTCGACAGCCGAGGTTCGCGCGCCGCAGAGCGCGATCCCCGCCGTCGCCGCGGTCCAAGGCCCTCGACGAGATGCTCGTCGTCGGTCGTCGCGTCCCGCTGCGGCGCTCGAGGGCAGCCACCGACGGCAGCCGCCTGCGCCGCAGCCCAAAACGTCGC
>CAIUAC010000021.1 GCA_903896985.1 uncultured Sandaracinus sp. | reverse complement strand
GCGGCGTACCGCTCGCAGACGCGCGGCATGAGGCGATCCTGCGGCGCGCCGCTACCCGAACGCGCACACGCATTCGAGTGCTCGACGACCACTCCGTCGTCGTCGTGGACTCGCACGCCGATGGTCCGCCGGAGGGCCCCGAGCCGCCGCCGCCGAGCGTGCTGCCGAGCGTCGTGCGCGACGCGTCTCGACGCGCCTATGCCTCGGACTCCGCGTCGCCGGAGTGGCTGAGCCGGCGTGAGACGTGGCCTGCGCTCGCCGCGCGCGCAGAGGTCCTCGACGCGCTCACCGGCCGACCGAGCGCGCGGACGCGCGTCCGACACGCGCCGCCCGGAGTGTTCCTCTTCGTCTCCGAGCCCCTGCCGGCGGTGGCAGCGCAGGGCCGCTCCGTCGTCTACGTCGTGCGCTCGACGCGCCCGGTGCTCGTGGAGCTCTATCGGATCCGCACCGGCCTGCGCGGCGTGCTCGCGGTCGCGGTCCTCTTCACGGCGCTCCTCACGCTCGCGCTCGCGTGGACCATCTCGCGCCCCCTCGCGCGGCTCGCGCGCGCCGCCTCGCGCATCGCGTCGGGCGAGCGCGACGTCATCGTGCCCGTCGGCGGGGGCGGCGAGCTCCGCGAGCTCGGCGAGGCGGTCGCGCAGATGCGGCAGCGCCTCGAGGATCGCCTCCGCTACATCGAGGGCTTCGCGGCCGACGTCGCGCACGAGTTCAAGTCGCCGCTGACGGCGATCCGCGGCGCCGCGGAGCTGCTCGACGAGGGCGCTGCCGATGACCCCGCGGCGCGCCGCCGCTTCCTACAGAACATCGCGCTCGACGTGGATCGGCTCGACCGGCTCGTGTCGCGCCTGCTCGAGCTCTCGCGCCTCGAGGCGTCGCGCGAGGCGCTCAGCATCGTCGACCTCGCCGCGACGGTGCGGGGCGCGGCGCTCCGCGCGGAGACCCCCGACGTACCCGTCCAGATCGTGTGGGCGACGCGCGTGAGCTTCGTGCGCGCCCGCGCCGCCGACCTCGAGACGGCCCTCTTCAACGTGATGGACAACGCCGTGCGCTTCTCGCCGCCGGGCACGCCGGTCGAGGTGACGCTGCGCGATGCCGCGCAGGGCGCGGTCGCGATCACCGTGCGCGACCATGGCGCCGGGATCCCAGCGCAAAACCTCACACGCATCTTCGACCGCTTCTTCACGACCGACGGCGAGCGCAACGGCACAGGGCTCGGCCTCGCGATCGTCAAGAGCATCGTCGAAGCGCACGGCGGCACCATCACCGTCGCGAGCCAGCCCGGCGACGGCGCCTCCTTCACGGTGACGTTGCCGGGGCTGCTGTTCCGACGCTGATCACTCAGCCGCGACGAGATACGCCACGATGACGCGGACGACGGCGCCGTCATCGATGGTGTCCTGATGCGCGATGAGCACGCACGGCCGCGCCACGCCGCTCGTGCCCGCGGGACCTCGCGGCGGCAAGGCGGCGAGCGCGACCTGAATCGCGCCGAGCTCCACGTGCCGCATCGGGGTCCACGTCGCGCGGGGCGGGTCCCCGAGCTCCGGGTGCATGGCGAGCGTTCGCGCGTGCGTGCCGCGGCGCTCGATCCATGCGTCGCCGACGTCGCGCTGCTCGCGGAGCGGAGCGAACGCCGCCTCCATGAACGCGCGGTCGTCGCGAAACGCTGGGTCGGCGAGAGCCGCGCGCCGCGCCCACGGGTCGAAGTCGACGAACGCCGCGAGGTGAGGCGCCGCGCTCGCCTTCACGTCGGCCGCCGCCGAGCCACGCAGACCACAGCCGCAGAAAACGAACGCGCACAGCACGAGCGCGTAGCCCGTGAGCCCGCACACGACGGCGCCCGCAGGCGCTCGATCGAAGCGCGTCACTGCGGGCGTCCCGAGATGCCTCAAGTGAGCCAGAAGGTCACAGGTCGAACGCGACCCCGATCTGCGTACCCGCGGGCCAGCCGACCCGAATCAACAGCGCCATCGCGTCGCTGAGGTGCCACCGGAAGCCGAGCTGCCCGACCGGCGCGACCACCTGGTCGTAGTAGTGGTTGCTCCAGCCGCTCGGCGCGAAGAGCAGCGCGATGCCCGCCTCGAGGAAGAAGCTGAACTGGTGCGCGAAGTAGAGGTTCCACTGCACCATCACCATCGGGATCAGGCCCATCCCGCTGTACGGTCCGTACGCGGAGAACAGCTCGAGCCCCGGGCTGATCGAGAGGTCGTCGCTCACATCGCTCGACCGGATGAACCCGTCCCGGACGACGGGGATGTCGACGCGCGCCCCCGCGCCGAAGCTGTGGTACCAGCCAAAGTCGCCGTGAATGTCGAGCCGCACGCTCGGGGGAGGGCCCGCTTGTGCGTCCGCGAGTGCTGGTGCGCTGAGCAGCGCGGCGAGTCCGACGGCGAGAGCGCCGACGAAGACGGTGAAACCCATTCGGCTCTGCATGGCGATCCTCCTGGGGCACCACGTACCCCGTCACGGTGGCTACGTCTACGAAACGGTGCGCTCGCCGCCGCATACGACCGACGCGCGACAAGTACACGGGACGCGCCTGATGCACGTGCCGCGCCGTGGACTGAGCGCTACATTGCCGCGCTCGATGGCGCTGATCGAATTCCGCGGAGTGAAGAAGGCCTTCGGCCCGAAGGTCGTCTATCGCGACCTCAACCTCGATATCCATCGCGGCGAGTCCCTGACGATCATCGGCGGCTCGGGGCAGGGCAAGAGCGTGATGCTCAAGCTCCTGATCGGGCTCCTGAAGGCCGACGGCGGCTCGATCAAGTATGACGGCGAAGAGGTCACGAACCTGAAAGAGAAGGCGTACGCGAAGGTGCGCAAGCACATCGGGATGCTCTTTCAGGGCGCGGCGCTCTTCGACTCCCTCTCGGTGCGCGAGAACGTCGCCTACGGACTCCGTGAGCACGGGCGCCCGTCGGAGGGCGAGGTTGACCGAGCGGTCAACGAGGCGCTCACCTACGTCGGCCTCCCCGGGATCGAGGATATGTGGCCCTCGGACCTCTCGGGCGGCATGAAGAAGCGCGTCGGCCTCGCGCGCACGATCGCGCTCAGGCCCGATGTGCTCCTCTACGACGAGCCGACGACGGGCCTCGACCCGATCAACACGACGCGCATCAACCGCCTGATGCTGAAGCTCAAGCGGACCTTGAACATCACGTCGGTGGCGGTGACGCACGACATGACGAGCGCGTTCACGATCAGCGATCGCATCGTGATGATCCGAGACGGCGGCGTCGTCTTCTCGGGGACGCCCGACGAGATCCGCGAGACGCGAGACCCTTATGTGCGGGACTTCATCGAGGGCAACGCGCCCCACGATGAGGACACGCAGACGCTGCTGCGGAGCGCGGGCTGAACGCCGCGCGAGGCAGGGCGACGACGCTTGGCAGTAGACTTCGACGGCAGTGCTAGGAAGCGGGACCGCTCATGCAGAGAAATCGGTCGGTCGAGATCAGGGTCGGGCTGTTCGTGTTCGCCGCGCTCGCGGTGGGCTCGATGATCGTCGTCATGATCGGCGGTCGCAAGAGCGTGTTCGCGTCGAAGGAGACGTACCACGCGGCCTTCGCGTCGGTCGGCGGTCTGCGCGCGGGTAGCTCGCTGTCGATGGCCGGCGTGAACGTCGGCACCGTCGGCGAGGTCGAGCTGCACAGCGACGGGCGCGTCTACGTGCAGATCAACGTGGACCAAGAGTTCGTGCCCCTCGTGCGAGAGGACACGGTCGCGAGCATCGGCAGCAAGGGCATGCTCGGCGACAAGATCGTCGACCTCTCGGTCGGGACCGGGCGCGTGCTCCGGTCGGGCGGGACGATGCGAACCTCGGAGCCGATGGACCTCGGCGCGATGGCGACGCAAGCCGGGCAGATCATGAGCGAGACGAAGGTCGTGGTCGCCAACCTCCGCGCCGCGACAGGCGTGCTCGGGGAGCCGGCGTTTCAGCAAGACGTCCGCAGCTCGGCGCACAGCCTCGCGGAGCTCCTGCGTATGACCGAGCAGAGCGATGGCACGGTCCGCCGCTTGCTCACGGACCCGCAGCTCGCCGATCAGGTCGGGCAAACGCTCGAGAACGTGCAGACGGCGACCTCGGAGCTCTCGCGGGCAGCCCGCAGCGCGCGCGCGATCACCGACGAGGTCGAGCGTGGCAACGGCACAGCGCACGAGTTCATCTACGGACAAGAGGGCACGCGCCTCGTGCGCGGGCTCGCGGACACGGCGAGCGAGACCTCGCAGATGCTCGCGGCGGTGCGCACCGGCGATGGCACCGTGCACAACCTCGTCTACGAGAACCAGGGCGCGCAGCTGATCGACAACGCGACGGGCGCGCTCGGCGAGCTCAACACCATCCTGCGCAACCTGCGTGAGGGCCGCGGCACGATCGGCGCGCTGCTCACCGACTCGACGATCTACGACGACGTGAAGCGGCTCGTCGGCGACCTGCAGCGCAACGAGATCCTCCGCGCGCTCGTGCGCTACTCGATCCGCAACGACGAAGCCCGCCCGCAGCCAGTCGCCGCGCCGGAGTGAGCGCGGCGCACGCCCTTCCCCGATCGGCGCGACAGGCTCAGTCCTTCGGCTCGCGCTCCCCGTCGTCCGTGGGCGCCTGTCCGCTCGTGAGGTCGGCGGCGGGCGGCTCGCGGTCGGCGAACAGCGTCGGGAAGAGCGCTCGCATGGCCTCGCCCGTACGGCGCTCGCCGCGACCGACCTCGGCGGCGGCGGGTTGTCCTCGGCCGAGCGTCGGCAGCGCGCGCCGCGCCTTGGCGGGAGACGACGCCGCGACGCGCACCTGCAGTGGCGCCCGCTCACCGGCACCGACGAACATCGCCGCTTGTCGGCGGGCTGATTCGTCCGCGAGCGGACTCACGAGCGTGCCGCGCGGCGCAAGCTC
>CAIUAC010000020.1 GCA_903896985.1 uncultured Sandaracinus sp. | reverse complement strand
GGGGCGTTCTGCTCGGCGGCGGCGCGCTGCGCCGCGCTCGCCCGGCCATCGACCCACGGTCCAACGGGCGACGCCGCGCGGGATGGCCCCTCGACGCGTGTGTCGGGGCCATTTCCCGCGCGGAGTGACCAGATTTCAGGTACTTGCGGGCGCGGAGGGGCTCGCCACGAGCGGCGCGCCGGGGGCCGCGGTCTTCCGTGGACGGGGGCGATCGGGGATGACCGAGTGGATGTCCGCCTCGGACTTGCCGTCCGCCTTCCACGCGCGCTTGAGGTTCGAGAGGGCGATCTGCGCGGCGTGCGCGACGGCGGTCTTCATCTTGTTCGCAAGCTCGACGCGCGCGCGCAGCGGGCGGGCGGCGTCGACGAGGGCGCGGAGCGCGACGCTCGACGCGTTGAGCTCAGCGGCGAGCGCCGCGGCGCGCTCGGCCGCGAGGCGAGGGTGCACGCTCGAGAGCAGCAGCTCGGCCAGCATATCCATGCGGTCGGGCTGCTCGGCGACGTCGCCCTCGGCGTAGTACGCGAAGCCGCCCGGGAAGAGGATGTCGTACGCGACGTCGCTCGCGGGGCGCCCGATCGCGTTCCACACATCGTCCGAGATGCGGCCGAGCAGGTCGTCGGCGCTGTGGTTGCCCGCCTCGAGCGCGGCGAGCGCGGGCGCAGCGGCAGCGGTCGCCGCGAGGATGCGCGTGTCGATCGACGTCGCGAGCGCGAGCGTCGGTGCGAGCCGCGCCTCTGCGCTCGTCTGCCAATCTCCCCCGCGCGCCTGTGCCTTGGTCAACGTCGTCTTGCCGTCCGCGAGGATGTCCTCGACCGCGGCGCCTTTGCGAATGGTCTCTCCCATGGGGCCTCCCGCCGGGGGGGTCCAAGATCCCCGGTTCGCTGCGGAGATTCGCCGCGTCGCGCGGTCGGCGTCAAGGGCGTTCCTGCGTCGAGCGCGCGTTCTTTGACGGCAGAGGTCGTCACGCCCGACGATCGCTCTCGGGAGGTTCTTGATGATTGACGACTCTGCGCGCGCCGCCGCGCTTGCCCTCAGTGAGCTCGACCGCGCGAAACACCTTCGCCTCCCGCTCGTGCCGCCCCTCCGAGGCGAGCCGCCGGACCTCGTGCCGGCGCGCATCGTCAACGAGGTGCTCTATTGCGAGCGCCTCGCGTACCTCGAGTGGGCGCAGGGCGAGTTCGCCCACAACGTGCACACGGTCGAGGGGGCCGCGCGGCACTCGCGCGTAGATGACCCGCGGCCGCTGCCGCCCGCCGAGGAGAGCGACGGTCGGCCCGTCGTCGCGCGCAGCGTGTGGCTCTCGTCTGAGGCGCTCGGCGTGACGGCCAAGCTCGATCTCGTCGAGGGCGACGGGCAGACGCTCGTGCCCATCGACTACAAGAAGGGGCGCTCGCCCGAGGTGCGCGGCGGCGCCTACTTGCCCGAGCGCGCGCAGGTCTGCGTGCAGGTGCTGCTGCTCCGCGAGCACGGCTTTGCCGTGGACTACGGCGTGCTCTGGTTCGCGGGGGACCGACAGCGCGTGCGCGTGACCATCGACGACGCGCTCATCGACACGGTCCGCGGCGCGATCCTGCGGGCCAAAGCGCTCACCCGCGCGGCCGTGCTGCCGCCGCCGCTCGACGACGACCCGAAGTGCCGCGGCTGCTCGCTCGTGGGGATCTGCCTCCCCGACGAGACGACGCTGCTGCGCGGGCTGCGCGGCGACCCGCTCGCCGACGTGGAGCCGCCCGAACACGACCCGGCGCCCGACCTCGACGGGCCGCTCTCACCCGACCCGTGGGGGCTCGCGGTCGGCGTCACCGAGAGGCGCGTGCGCCGCCTGCAGCCCTCGCGCGACGAGCGGGTGCCGCTCTACATTCGCACGCAGGGCGCGAAGCTGACGCTCGATGGCGAGCGGCTGATCGTGCAGGGGCCGGACGGCCCCGGCGTCGCGCGGCTCCCCTCGACGTCGGAGGTCGTGATCTTCGGCAACGTCGCGATCACGACGCAGGCGCTCCGCGCGCTGCTCTCGCGCGACATCCCCGTGTCGCTCTTCACGTACGGCGGCTGGTTCGTCGGGCGGGCGACGGGGCACTCGTCGAAGAACGCCGAGCTTCACGTCGCGCAGGTCCGCGCCGTCACCGACGAGGCGCGCGCGCTCTCGTGCGCGCGGCGGCTCGTCGCGGCGAAGGTGCTCAACCAGCGGACGATGCTGCGGCGCAACCACGCCAAGCCCGACGAGGTGCTGCTCGGCGAGCTGCGGCGCCTCGCCAAGAGCGCGCTCGAGGCAGAGAGCCTGGAGTCGCTGCGCGGGTACGAGGGGACCGCGGCGCGGCTCTACTTCGGCGCGTTCAGCGGGATGCTGAAGAAGCTCGGCGACGAGCCCTTCGACCTCGACGGGCGCAACCGCCGGCCGCCGAGGGACCCGGTCAACGCGCTGCTCTCGTTCGCGTATGGCCTCCTGACCAAGGACGTGACGAACGCGGTCGGCGGCGTCGGCCTCGACCCGCTGCTCGGCGTCTATCATCAGCCGCGCTACGGCCGCCCGTCGCTCGCGCTCGACCTGATGGAGGAGCTTCGCCCGCTCGTCGCGGACTCGATCGTGATCGGCCTCGTGAACAACGGGGTCATCCGGCAGGGCGACTTCGTGAAGGCGGCGGGCTCGTGCGCGCTCGAGGACGCGGCGCGCAAGCGCTTCCTCGAGGCGCACGAGCGCCGGATGGAGCAGGAGGTGCAACACCCGCTCTTCGGCTACCGCATCTCGTATCGGCGATTGCTGGAGGTGCAGGCGCGCCTCTTCGCCCGCTGGTGCCTCGGCGAGGTCGCCGACTACCCGCCGTTCCGCACGCGCTGAGGAGCCGAGCCGATGCTACAGGCCTACATGGTGACGTACGACATCCGGGACCCGAAGCGCCTGCGGCAGGTGTACCGGACGCTGCAGGGCTACGGCGAGCACCTGCAGCTCTCGGTGTTCCGCTGCGAGCTCGACGGGATGCGCCTGATCACGCTGAAGAAGATGCTGAGCGAGGCCATCCACCACACGCAGGACCAAGTCCTCTTCATCGACATGGGCCCCGCCGACGGCCGCGGTCGCGGCGCCATCGACGCGCTCGGCGTCCCGTACCAGCCTCCGGCGCAGGGAGCGCTGATCTTTTGACCGCGCCGGGCCGGCTTGCGAGCGGGGGGGGCACGGTCCAAAACCCGGGAGGCGCTCGCAGAGGCCTTCAACCCCTGACAATTGAAGACGATTTCGGGGCGACCGATCTCGGAAATCGCCGTCCCGACGCGACCGAGAGGTCGCCCCAAACGCCACCGCTCGCAAAGCGCTTCCCAACCCCCCGAAATTCATGCACTGTTCGGGGGTCTCATTCCGCTGCATTCGTGCGGCGGCCCCATTGAAGCGCCTAAACCGAGTCTACCTGAGGACGCACCGCGACGCGCCCGCGCTGTATGAGGCAGGCGTTCGCTACCTGAGAGACGCCGACAACGGCGACCAGCAATTGCCCAACGCGGAGCTTTGGCTTACCATCCCCGATTGCCTCGCAAGCGGCGGCGCGGATTGTAAGGTGCTGTCTGCCTACCGGGTGGCAGAACTCCGCGAGCAGGGCGAACTCGGCGCCCGATGCAGCGTAATCAGAACCGGCCCGCAATCGTGGCACATCGCGGTAGTGCGCGAGGACGGGCGCAACGAAGACCCTTCGGCAATTCTGGGAATGTAAGACCATGCAAATTCACCTCGACGCACACCGCACTCGTGACGGATATCTCGCCATTCTGCGCACGAGCCGCGGGCAGGAAATCGGCCGCGCGCATTGTTCAATGGCGGACGCGGCAGCGCACTACGCC
>CAIUAC010000019.1 GCA_903896985.1 uncultured Sandaracinus sp. | reverse complement strand
GTGGTCGGCGCGGCCTTCGGGGCCAACCGCGAGCCGCGCGCCGCCGCCTTGCACCCCGGATCTCGCGCCGTCTAGAGTGCCGCCCGATGCGCATCTCGACCGTCTCCGCGCGCCTGCTCGCGCTCGCCTCGTCGTCGCTCCTCGTCGCTGCGGTCGCTCTCGTCGCGTGCAGCGGGCGCGGCCGCACGCCTGCCCCGCCGCCCACCGCCCCAGGCACCGGCGCGGTCGCCGCGCATCAGGGGAGGCTCGTCGTGCTCGGCTTCGACGGCGTCGACCCGCGCTGGATGGAGCGCTGGGCCAACGAGGGCAAGCTGCCGAACCTCGCCAAGCTGATGAAGGCGCGCGGCGGCGCGCAGTATCGGCACCTCGAGTCCACGAACCCGCCGCAGTCGCCCGTCGCTTGGACGACCTTCGCGACGGGCACTCCGCCCGGCGAACACGGCATCTTCGACTTCATCGGACGCCGCGTCAGCACAGCGCCGACTGGCTTGCCGGTGGTGCCCTATCAGGGGACGTCGAGCTTCGAGGTACAGGCGGCGGGCCCGCCGGTCGCGCGCAACCTGCGCACCGGTGAGCCCTTCTGGAAGACGCTCGCCGACGATGGCGTGCGCACCGTCGCGCTCAACGTGCCGTACAGCTTCCCGCCCGATCCGATGCGCGCGGGGCGCATGCTGAGCGGTCTCGGCGTGCCCGACCTGCGCGAGACGAACAGCACCTTCAGCTACGCCGGCACCGACGTCGCCGACGGCGAGCGCAACGTCGGCGGAGGCGTGATGACGCGCCTCACGGTGACGGATGGCGTCGCGCTCTATCAGCTCGCGGGCCCCACGATTCCCGGCAGCTCGCCGCCCGCGCGCATGACGCTCCCGGTGGAGATCCGCAGTCGCTCGGGTGAGAGCGGCGCGCCCGACGCGCTCGTCGTCAAGCTCGACGGCACGGAGCACGTGTTGCCCGTGCGCGAAGAGAGCGGCTTCATCGAGGTGACGTTCAAGCACGAGGGCACGGAGGTGCGCGGTCTACTCCGCATGATCGCGCTCGAGGCGCGCCCCGGAATGCGGCTCTTCTTCACGCCGATCTCGTTCCATCCCGCGCGGCAGTACTCGCCGATCAGCTATCCGCAGTCGTTCGCGGGTGAGCTCGTCACGGACACCGACGGATTCTACAAGACCGTCGGCTGGGATCACGACACGAGCGCGCTCAACGAGGAGGTCATCGACGAGGAGCTTTGGCTCCGCGAGATGGATCAGATCGAGCGGCAGCGGCAGCAGATGCTCCTGGCGAGAATGGGCCAGAACGACTGGGATATGCTGCTCTGGGTCTCCACGGCGACGGACCGCGCCTCGCACATGTTCTATCGGCTGACCGACCCGCAGAGCCCGCGCTACGACGCGGTGCTCGCGGCGCGCTACGGCGACGCGATCGAGCGGCAATATCGGCGCATGGACGAGACCGTCGGGCGCGCGCTCGCGGCGCTCGGACCAGACGACACGCTGCTCGTCATCTCCGATCACGGGTTTCACAACTACCGTCGTGGGCTGAACGTCAATCAGTGGCTCCGGCAGAATGGCTTCCTCACGCTGCGCAATGACGCAGACGCTTCGCCGCGCGACTTCCTGCTCGACGTGGACTGGAGTCGCACTCAGGCGTACGCGCTCGGCACGGGGCAGATCTACCTCAACCTCCGCGGCCGAGAGCGCGACGGCATCGTCAACGAGTCCGACATCACGGCGGTCTGCGCGCGCATCAAGGCGGGGCTCGAGGCGCTCCGAGACGTGGAGAAGGGCAACGCCGTCGTCGTGCACCGCGTGTACCTCGGGCGCACCGAATTCACCGGCGGTCGCTCCGCCGACGCGCCGGATCTGCAGCTGGCTTTCGCCGAGAATTACCGCACGAGCTGGGAGTCGATCCTCGGCGGCGTGCCGGCGGGGCTCTTCCTCGACAACCCGAAGAAGTGGAGCGGCGATCACGCGGCGAGCGACGTCACCGAGACGCCCGGCATCATCGTGTCGAACCGCGCGCTCCCGCGCGAACACCCGGGCATCGTGGACCTCGCGCCGACGGCGATGCGCTTCTTCGGCCGGACGCCGCCCGCGCATTACACCGGGCGCTCGGTGCTCGTTCAGTAACCTCACGACGAGCGGGACGGATTGCCTCTTCTGTAAGCTGGCGCGCAACTACTTCAGGAGCCGGGGCGCGCGACCGTTCGACGGTGGGCGGGACACGAGAGGCCGATGAGCGCGCCTCCCTGAGTGCCGAGCCCACGCCGTCGGAGGAGTCATGTCCCAGGTCGAACGCTTCAGAGAGCAGCACGCGCAGGCCGTCGCTGTCGTCCAGCAGATTTCCGCGCTGCTCAACCCGGTCGCCCTCGCCGCGGACGCGACCAAGGTCCGTCACCTGCTGTCGCAGCTCGTCGGCGCGCTGCAGGCGCACTTGGCGATGGAGGACAGCCTCCTCTACCCGAAGCTGATCGCGAGCAGCGACGCGAAGGTCAGCGGCATGGCGAAGCGCTTTCAGCAAGAGATGGGCGGGATCAAGGACGCGCTCGGCGCGTATGTGAAGAAGTGGCCGTCTGCCGTCGCCATCCAGCAGAACCCGGCGCTCTTCATCGCGGACACGCGCGGCATCTTCGCCGCCCTCGCGAAGCGCATCGAGAAGGAAGACAAGGAGCTCTACGTGGCTGCCGCAGGGATGCTCTGAGCCGCCGGTGTCAGCCCCGGCGCGCACGCGGCGTCGGGGCTCGGCGCCTCACTCGAGCCGCACCTCGTCGAGCGTGAACGTGCCGGGCGTCCCGCGCACGACCTGCACTTGAATGGTGCGGAGCCGCGGCACGGCGGGACACGCCGCCGCGAGGTCCACCGTGAGCGTGCCGTAGGCGGCGCCGAGCGTCGCGCTGACGACGCTGCAGTCCCCCGCGGGCCCCCCGACCTTCACCTCGATCGGGGCGGCGTCGTCGGAGCGCGCGCGGAGCGTCAGGCGCGTCAAGCCGGCCTGCGCGAAGTCCTCGGGGTACTCCAGCGTGAGCCCGCCCCAGGCGTCGAGGTCGGCGGCGAGGCAGGTGCCCGACACGCAGCCGCTCGTGCTCGCGTCGTCGATCGTGCGCTCGCTCCACGCCGTGAACCCCCAGCGCACGCTCTCGATGCCGCCGAAGCCATCGACGTACGGATCCGGCACACGCCAGCCGCACGCGGGACCGGACGGTGGTGCGCGGTCCTCGACCTGCACGCCGAGATCGACGGCGCGCGGGAAGGGGCCCGCCGGTGCGATGACGACGCTCGACTCGACGGTCTGGCCTTGCGCCGTCGTCAGGCGTAGCTGCACGCCGGTGCCGCCGCGCGCGATCGACGCGCCGCCGGGGGGCGTCTCGTACGCGCCGCCGTCGCGGAGCAGCTCCTGCCACGGGTTGTCGCTCGACACTCCAGGTCCTGCGCCGCGCATCTCGACGCGTCGGATCCCGACGACGATGTTGGAGATCGCGAGGCGCAAGAACGTCGGATCCCCGTCGCGCAGCACGGCGAACGCGCTGCCTTCGACGGGGCAGGGCACGCGCCGCGCGCTCGCCTCGACCGTGCCCGCGCCGATGAAGTCGAGGGCCTCGGCGACCGGGCGCGCGACGTCGAAGTGGAAGAAATCCCCTGCACAGATTGGGTTTCCGGCGATCGGGCAGAGGTCGGTGACGACGACCGTGCGCGTCCCGTGCGCCGTCGTCAGCTCCCAGCACTCGCCGCACGCCTCCGCCGGCGCGCCCCCGAGCGAGCCCCCGAACCAGGGCTCGGCGACGGCCGTCGTGAGCCCGTCGCGCGCGATGCGCGGCAGCGCGGCGGGGACGTCCATCACCTCGCACGCGCCCGCCGTCCCGACCGTGTAGTAGGTCAGGCGCAGCGGCTCGCAGACGCCCGCCACTCCGCCGCCGTCGCGGTCCCCGGCGTCGACGCCACCAT
This sequence comes from uncultured Sandaracinus sp., assembly GCA_903896985.1. Classification (GTDB taxonomy): domain Bacteria; phylum Myxococcota_A; class Polyangia; order Polyangiales; family JADJQN01; genus CAIUAC01. Next base: position 5,578 of record CAIUAC010000019.1, on the reverse strand, counting down.
CGACCACACGACCGCCATCGACGCCACCATCGACCGCCGGGCCACCATCGACCACACGACCGCCATCGCCGCCACCATCCGGCGCGGGGGAGTCGTCTCCGCCGCAGGCGGTGAGCCCGGCGAGCGCGGACGCGAGGCACGCGAGAGCGACGGCGGAGCGCGGGGCGTAGATCATTGGCGCATCGTACCCCGGCGCGCGTTGCGGGCGCGCTGCCCCTCAGAGCTCCACGAGCACGCCGAGCGTCGGATAGATGATCAGATCGTTCGTCGAGACGCGCTGCGCGGGCTGCCCCGTCACGGTGAGGTCCGCGCCGCCGAGCCCGTACGCGACGGTCAGCTCGAGCACCACCCAGCAGTAGCGGAAGCCGAGCGCGCCGCCGATCTGCCCCGCGAGGAACGTCTGCGTGCCGCTCGCGTCGGCCGTCGCCGTCGTCGCGGGCGCGGTCAGCGTGAGGCCGACCGAGTACGAGGTGAACACGAGCTTCGGGCCCATCCACACGCGCCAGACGTCGGTGCTCCAGCCGAAGAGCAGCGGCACATCGAGCTCGTAGCGCTTGTAGTCGTCCGCCGTGACGATGCCCTCTGCGAAGCTCGGCACGGGCAGCGCGAAGGCGTAGTAGCCGAGCCCGAGCCCGACGCTGACCGCGAGCTTGCCCGCGCGCGCTGACGACGGCACGACGAGCCCAACGCGCCCATCGAGGCGCAGGCTGCCGGCGCCGAGCCGAAAGCCGACGTCGACGCGCTCGTGCAAGCCGACGCGCGCCTGCAACTCTGGGTTCAAGCTCGGCATCGCGAGCAGCCCGACGGTGGACGCGCGCAGCAGCTCGTCGCGCTCTGCGTCAGTGAGCGCCTCGCCGGCTGCGGCGCGATCAGAGAGCGTGTTGCCCGCGTCGAGCAGGTCCGAGAGCCCGCCGGCGGGAATGCTCGCCCCGGCCCCCGCGGTCACCCGTATATGGCCCGCGGGCGTGGTCTCCGCGGGCGTGAGCGTCGAGAGGTTCGTCCCGCAGCCGAGGAGCGCGGCGGCGAGCGCGAGCGGGAGCGCGTGGGCGAGTCGGAGCATGAGGGGAGGCTGCCGGTATTCGTCGCGGGAGATCAAGCGCGATGCGCCCGACCGGAGTTGCCGCGTCTGCCCGCGAGTCGCACGAAGCGGGCGCTCGCGGTCCTCGCTCGGCCGGCGCCGGCCCCGCCCTGCGACGATTCGCCGCAGGGGCAGCCGCGGCCGACTCGCGTATGGGGACTTCCCCATGCACGTCACTCGCGCGCTCTCGTCGCTCTCCTCGCTCGCCCTCCTCGGCGTGCTGCTCAGCGTCACGGCCCCGCCGTCCTCCGCGCGGGCTTGCGCCGCGTGCGGCTGCGGCGACCCGACGCTGACCGTGATGGGCAGCGAGCAGCCGTTCGCCGGGCGGTTCCGGCTCGGCTTGCGCCTGCGCCTGCGCGGCGACCGCATCGACGACGTGCACATCCTCGAAGGGCGCAGCGACCTCACCGTCGCGTGGTCGCCGCTCGACGTGCTCACGCTCTCGGTCGAGGCGCCGGCCGTCTATCGCTCGGTGGCCATCCCCAACGCGCGCACGCGGGAGGCGCTCTCGTTCGGCGACGTCGAAGCACGCGCGCGCTGGTTCGTTTACCGCGACCGCGCGTTCGCGCCGCGCCATCTGCTCGCGCTCGTCGGCGGACTCTCGATGCCGACGGGGCGCGCCTCGTCGGAGGACGCTGGCTTGCCCGAGGACGCGCTCGCGGGCACGGGCGTCTGGAGTCCCCTGCTCGGCGTCTCGTACTCGTACTTCGCGCGGCCGTATTCCCTCTTCGCGAGCGTGGCCGGCTACGCGCGCCTCGGCATGGCGAACGGCGAGTCGCCGGGAGAGTCGCTGCGCTTCACGACGGCGGCTCAGTATCAAGCGACCGAGGCCGTCGGGCTCCGGCTCTCCGTGGATGGCCGCGTCGACGGGCGCGCTCGCATGCAGGGCGAGCCGCGCGAGGCGGGCACCGGCGGGACGATCCTCTTCGCGGGCGCCGACGTCGTCCTCTCGCCGATGACTGACCTGATCGTCGTCGCGGGCTTCCGCGTCCCCGTCGTGCAGGCGCTCGCCGGCTCGCACGTCGAGACGATGCTCGGCGAGGTCACCGTCGCCGCGGACCTCTGACCGCGCGGGCTGACCTCGTGCACACTGGGCGCCTCGTGGCACTCGCGCCGACCCCGCAAAGCTCGACCGATCCCAGCGTGCCCTGGCTGCTGCGCCTGCGCTGGGGCGCCGTGCTCGCGGTCGCCTCCGCGCTCTTCGTCGCGGTCCGTGTGCTGCACATGGCGCTCCCGCTCGAGCCGCTGCTCGCGCTCGTGCTCGGCGCGGGGCTGGCGAACGCAGTGCTCGTTTTGCGCGTCGTGCGCGGCGGCGGGCTGAGCCGCCGAGCGATCGGGGGAGTGCTCGCCTTCGATGTGCTGATGCTCACCGCCTTGCTCTACTTCTCCGGTGGTCCCGCGAATCCGTTCAGCGTGCTCTATCTCGTCTACGTCACGCTCGCGGCCGTCGTGCTCGGCGCGCCCTCAGCCTACGGGCTCGCGCTCCTCGCGACGGCGAGCTACGGGCTGCTCTTCCTCGATCACGTGCCGGTGCCGATGCTCGTGCGGCTCGGCGAGGGCACGATCAGCGTGCATCTGCTCGGGATGTGGGTGGCGTTCGCGCTCGCCGCCGCGCTCGTCGCGCACTTCGTCGGGCGCGTGTCGGGCGCCCTCGCAGCGCGCGACGCCGAGCTCAGCGCCGCGCGGGAGCGTGCCGCGCGCAGCGACCGCCTCGCCGCCGTCGCGACGCTCGCCGCAGGCGCCGCGCACGAGCTCTCGACGCCGCTCGCCACCATCTCCGTGATCGCCGGGGAGCTCGCCCTCGAGGCCGCGCCAGGCACCGCGCTCGCTGCGGACGCCGCGCTCCTCCGCGCAGAGGTCGCGCGCTGTCGAGCGATCCTCGAGCAGCTCAGCCATCACGCCGGCGAGCCCATCGGCGAGGCGCCCGCCGCGATGCGCGTCGGCGAGCTCCTCGACGCCGTCGCGTCGCGCCTGACAGCGGTCGATCGCGCCCGGCTCACGCTGCGGGACGACACCGCCGGCACGGTCGCGCTGCCACGCGTCGCGCTCGCGCAGGCGCTCGGCAGCCTCGTTCGCAACGCGCTCGACGCGCCGCCGGGCGCAGCGGCTTCGGTCGAGCTGAGCGCGCACGAGCAGGGAGGCGCGCTCGTCTTCCTCGTCGAGGACCGTGGCGCGGGCATGGACGAGCCGACGCTCGCGCACGCCGGTGAGCCGTACTTCACCACGAAGGGACCGGGGCGCGGGCTCGGCCTCGGCGTGTTCCTCGCACGCTCCGTCGCCGAGCAGCTCGGCGGACGGCTCGCGTTCGACTCCGTGCGTGGGCGCGGCACGCGCGTCCTGCTCGAGGTGCCGCTCGCGCGCTCGGAGGAGGCGCGATGAGCGGGGCAGGGCCAATCCCCGACGACGCCCGCGCGGTGCTCGTCATCGACGACGACGAGGTCTTTCGCGAGCGACTCGTCGCGGCGCTCGTCCGGCGCGGGCACGACGCGCGCGGCGCCGCCGACGGGGAGAGCGCGCTCGCGCTCGCGCGCAACGACAGCCCCGAGTGGGCCATCGTCGACCTCCGCCTCGACGGCGTGATGGACGGCTTGGCCATCGTGCGCGGGCTCGCGGCCATCGATCCGGCGACGTCCATCGTCGTCCTGACGGGCTACGGGAGCATCGCGACGGCGGTCGAGGCGCTGCGCTCCGGCGCGCGCGATTACCTGACGAAGCCGGCCGACGTCGACCGCATCCTCGCCGCCCTCGAGGGCCGCGGGGGCGAGGGCACGTCGAGCGACGCCGCGTCGTCCGCGGTGCCGTCCCTCGCGCGCGTCGAGTGGGAGCACATCCAGCGCGTGCTCGCCGACTGCGGCGGGAACGTCTCGCAGGCCGCTCGCCTGCTCGGAGTCCACCGCCGCTCGCTGCAGCGCAAGCTGTTCAAGTTCCCCGCGAAGCGCTGAGCGCCGACGCGCGTCGCTCGGCGCGCAGCGCGCCGGAGCTGCGCTGCTCAGCCCGCGATCACTGCGCTGCTCAGCCCGCGATCACTGCGCTGCTCAGCCCGCGATCATCGCTGCGACGTACGTCACGCTGATCAGCGTCAGCAGCACCACGGCGCCCCAGCAGAGCATGTTGTAGATCTTGCCGTTGACGAACTTCCCCATCACCCGCTTGTCGTTCACGAGCAACAGGATGAAGACCACGATGACCGGCAGCAGGAGTCCGTTGATCACCTGTGACCAGAACATCACCTTGATGAACGACACGCCCGGGATCAGCACGACGACGGCACCACAGACGATCAGCGCCGTGTAGATCACATAGAATTGCGGGGCCTGCGTGAAGTCCTTGCTGATGCCGGACTCCCAGCCGAGCGCCTCGCAGATCGTGTACGAGGTCGAGAGCGGCAAGATGCTCGCGGCGAAGAGCGAGGCGTTGAGCAGCCCCGCCGCGAAGAGATACGAGGCCGCGCGTCCAGCGAGCGGTTCGAGGGAGCGCGCCGCGTCGGCCGCCTGGTCGACGCGCACGTTCGCGCGGTGCAGCGTGATCGCGCACACGGCGACGATGCAGGCAGCGACGAGATTGACGATGAAAGAGCCGATGATCGTGTCGGCCTTCGAGTAGGCATAGTCCTGAATCGAAATGCCCTTCTCCGCGACGAAGGCCTGTTGATAGAACTGCATCCAAGGGGCGATGGTCGTGCCCACGATGCCGATCACCATCACGAGATAGTCAGTCTCGAAGTGCACGGTCGGCGTGAGCATCGCCCGCCCGAGTTCCATGTAATCGGGCTTGAGGATGTAGAGCGTCAGCGGATAGGCGACGTAGAAGATGCACGCGAAGAGGAAGATCTTCTCGACGGATTTGTGGGAGCCCTTGAGGACGAGCAGCCAGACGATCAGCGCAGAGACTGGCACCGTCACGAAGGGCGGCAGTCCGAGGACCTCGCTCGCGGCGGCGATGCCGGCGAACTCGGCCATCACGTTGCCGAAGTTCGTCAGGAGCACCGCGAGCATCAGGTAGAACGCCACCTTCACGCCGAAGCGCTCGCGGATCATGTCCGAGAGGCCCTGACCCGTGACGACGCCCATGCGATTGACCATCTCCTGCACCATCAAGAGCAGGATGGCGACGGGCAGGAAGATCCAGAGCAGGCTGGTGCCGAAGTGCGCGCCCGCCTGGCTGTAGGTGGTCAGTCCGCCCGCGTCGTTGTCGACGTTGGCGGTGATGATCCCCGGGCCGACGATGGCGCCGAAGGTCGCGACTCGGCGCCAGAACTTGCGCGGCGGGTTTGGCCGCGTCGAGATACGCTCCGTCATCTCAAGAGCTCCGAGCGAGCGAGTGATACTGCGAGATCAGCTCGTCGAACGAGTGCTTGAAGCAGATGATCCCCTCGACGGTCATCGTGTCGCTCACTACCGGCAACGCCGTGAATCGGTACTTGTAGAAGTGCTCGGCGACGGCGTCCAAGTCGTCGTCCACCTTCACGGTCGTCAGGCGCGTCTCCATCACGGTCGAGAT
>CAIUAC010000018.1 GCA_903896985.1 uncultured Sandaracinus sp. | reverse complement strand
GGTGGTGTTGCCGGTGATGGTCGCGCTGGTCGCCGTGACGTCGCCCATCGACTGCGCGGTCGCGTAGTTCTCGTTGAGCGGGCCGCCGGGAATCAACGAGGTGACGTTGAGCTGGTAGGCGCCGCAGCCCGAGAGGAAGCCGTCGACGACGACGTAATAGGTGCCGGCGCCGAGGGTCAGATCGAGCTGCGACTGCAGGCCGACCGCGTCGTCGTTGCAGGCGATGGCGCCGGGCGGGATCCCCGGGCCGGTCCACACCGACATCGAGGTGTCGTAGGTGCTGCCGACGGTGTTGATGAGCACGCGGGTCGGCGTCGAGAGCGTGAACGAGAAGACCGAATCGCCGCCCGTTCCAGCGCTGCAGCCGCCCGCGTAGTCGTCGCGCATGACGCAGGTGTTGCCGCTGAACGACTTCGGCGTCGTCGTGACGTCGCCGAGCGCGTAGGCGGTCGCGTAGGTCTCGTTCGCGGGCCCGCCCATCAGGTAGGGCGTGACGTTGACCTGATAGGCGCCGCTCGAGGTGCCGCTGCCGTCGACGACGACGTAGTAGGTGCCGGCGGCGAGGATCCGGTCGATCGGCGAGGTCGTGCCGGACGTGGCGCAGAAGAGCTCAGCGTACGGCGAGAGCGAGCTGTGCAGCGAGAGTGAGGTGTTGAACGCGCTGCCGGTGGTGTCGATGACGACGCGCGTGGACGCGCTCAGGATGAACGACACGACCGCATCGCCCGCTGTGCCCGCCAAGCAAGCGCCGCCCGAGTAGTGGTTGACCATCCCAGCGGTCGTACCGCGGATAGCCGCGCTCGCGCTCGTGACGTCGCCCATCGACTGCGCGGTAGCGTACGTCTCGTTGAGCTGAGCGCCGGGAATATAGGGAGCGAGGTTGAGATGGTAGGTGCCGCTGTACGAACTGCTGAAGCCGTCGACGATCACGTAGTAGTCGCCGGCGGGAAGGTCGCTCGTGGTGTCGATCTGCGACAGCGCGGCAGTACCGGAATCGTCGTCGCAGTACAGCTCGACGGGTGCGCCGCTCGCAGGGTGCGTCCAGATGGAAACGACGGAGTCGGTGATGGTCCCGTCCGGGTTGCTGTCGACAAAGAGGCGGGTCGGGGCGGTGAGGGTGAAGGCGAAGATCGCGTCCGCAGAGCCTCCGGCGCCGAGGCTCGCCGTGTAGTCGTCCAGCATCCCGGTGGTATCGCCCGTGAAGGACGCGCTCGTCGAGGTGATGTCCCCGATGGGGTACGCGGTGGCGAAGGTCTCATTGGCAGCGGGGCCCGTGACATACGGGGTGACACTGACTTGGTAGGTCCCAGTCGCAGTACCGCTGCCATCGACGACGATGTAGTAGGTGCCGGCGGCGAGGGTCCGGTCGATCGGCGAGGTCGTCCCCGACGTGGCGCAGAAGAGCTCGGCGTAAGGCGAGACCGAGCTATGCAGCGATAGTGAGGTGTTGAACGCGCTGCCCACGCTGTTGATGAGGACGCGCGTCGACGTCGTTAGGCTGAACGAGACGACCGCGTCGGCCGCGGTGCCCGCCGCGCACAGGCCGCCCGAGTAGTGGTTGAGCATGCCGACGGTATTGCCGGTGACGCTCGCGCTCGCCGTCGTGACGTCACCCATCGACTGCGCGGTCGCGTAGGTCTCATTGCCGGGGAGAAATGGCGTGATGTTCAAGCGGAACGTGCCGCTATAAAGACTGTTGAAGCCGTCGACGACGACGTAGTAGTTGCCGATCGGCAGCAGCGGTGACGTCGCAGCCATGCTGCCGGTGTCGATCCGTGAGCGGAAGGAACCTCCACTATCGTCGTCGCATGCGAGCTCGACTGGTGAGCCAGTTGCTGGCTTGGTCCAGAGCGATAGGACCGTGTCGGTCAGACCGATGCTGCCGATGGTGTCGATCTGCAGTCGGGTCGGCGTCGTGATCGAGAACCAGTAGACGGCATCCTTGCCTGTGGAGCCACCACAAGACGCAGAGGTGTAGTCATTGACGATGCCAGCCGCCGCCGTGTTGCCGGCGAAGGACTTGGCCGTGGCCGTCACGTCGCCCATGGGCCAAGCGCTCGCGAACTTGTCCGGAACGGGCGTGGTGATCGCAGTAGCCGTGGCAGGAAGCGCGCGCCAGGCGCCGACGCTCGTCGCGACTGGCGTAACGGCTGCGGCTAAGTAAGGAACGCCGGGGACGGCGATCGGGGTCGCGGGCAGGGCGCGCCAGGTTCCAGCGGCGCGGTTCGCTGGCACGGCGCTGGCGGCGGGGGCGAGGTAGGGGACGCCGGGGACGGCGGTCGGGGCCGGGAGCGCACGCCATGAGCCAGCGCCCATCGTCGCCGGGATGACCACGCCCGCGGGGGCGACGTAGGGGACGCCGGGGACGGCGGTCGGGGTCGCCGGGGTCGGGCGCCAGGAGCCCGCCCCTACGGTCGCGGGGACCGGGGCGGCGGCGGGGGCGACGTAGGGGACGCCGGGGACGGCGGTCGGGACCGCCGGGGTGGGCCGCCAGGAGCCAGTGCTCATCGGGGCGGGGATGACGAGGCCTGCGGGGGCGACGTAGGGGACGCCTGGGACGGCGGTCGGGGTCGCCGGGGTGGGCCGCCAGGAGCCGGGGCCCAACGTGGCGGGCACGGGCGCGGCGCCGGGGGCGAGGTAGGACGCGCCCGGGGGGACGGCGGTCGGCGTCGCGGGGACGGTGCGCCATGCGCCGAGGCCCATCGTGGCGGGGATGACGAGGCCTGCGGGAGCGACGTAGGGGACGCCGGGGACGGCGGTCGGGGTCGCCGGGGTGGGCCGCCAGGCGCCGGGGGCCAACGTGGCGGGCACGGGCGCGGCGCCGGGGGCGAGGTAGGACGCGCCCGGGGGGACGGCGGTCGGCGTCGCGGGGACGGTGCGCCAGGCGCCGACGCCCATCGGGGCGGGCACCGCCGCCGTCGGACCGGCGAGGTAGGGCACGCCGGGGACCACGCTCGGGATCGCGGGGACGGTGCGCCAGTAGCCGACGGTCATCGGGACGGCCACGGCCGCGGCCGCGGGGGCGAGGTACGGGATCCGGACCATCGGGGTCGACGCGGGGAGCGGACGGAACACGCCCGCCGAGGCGCTGACGGCCACGGCCGCGGACGGGGGCGCCGGGAAGGGAATGCCCGACACCGGCACGGTCGCCGGCATCGGATAGTAGGTGTAGACGGTCGTGCCGAAGTCCGCGGGGTTGTAGTCGAAGCCCGTCTGCGGGCCGTTGTGGTACGGCGCGTCGGTCAGCAGGATGACGATGGGCACGGTGCCCGCTCGGAAGCACGGATAGCCGAAGCGGCCCGGGATGGCGCAGCTATGCGCCGCGCTGTAGGTGCCGAGCGCCGACCCCGTCGCGATCGACCAGAGCGCCTGGGACTGCGACTCAGCCCAGTCGTTGCCCCAGTGCGTGGTGAGCAGGTTGACGGCGTTGGTGATGGCCGTCGCACCGGCGGCGGGGGCCGGGTCGGTGATGTCGAGGAGGTTGCGGTAGACGACGTCGCCGTAGATGGCCGTGGAGCCGCCGTACGCCGAGAACGGGTAGTCGTCGTGGCTGCCGACGCCGAACCACGCGTCCGGGATCGTCGTGCGGATCGCGGGGATCACCGTCGTGTTCAGCGTGGCCTTCAGCGTCGCGATCTCGCCGCCCATCGAGCCCGTCGTGTCCATCAGGAAGTAGATGTCCGCGGTGCGGACGCGGACGCTGAGGACCAGCGGGTCGAGCGCGGTCGAGCCGAGCGGCAGCACGTGGAAGAAGCCGCCCTCGAAGCCCGTCACCGCGGGGTTGGTCGGCTGCGAGTCGTAGGCGTCCGGGACGCCGTCGCCGTCGGTGTCGGGGAGCGTCGCCATGCCGACGGTGCTCGGGAGGGTGAGCCCGCCGGGGACGGGCGTGTAGATGACGCCGCCGGTCCCGACGTCGGCCGGGCCGGGAGTGTCGGTGGTCGAATAGCAGCTCGGGTTGCACGGGTTGCAGACGACTGGCCCGGTGATCAGCGCGGCGGCGGTGCCGCCGTTGAGCGTCCCGGGGAGCTCGTAGGTCGCGAGCCCGAGGCACGCCGTCCAGGCGTTGTCGCGACAGAAGCGCGTGCCCGCCGAGCACATCGCGCGCCCGCCGACGTCGACCGGGTCGAGGTAGCAGGGCGTCTCGGCGACCGTGCCGTCGCACGCGCAGTTCGTGTCGGGCGTGGTGCAGCTGCGGCACTCGTTGGTGCTCGCGGGGTCGGTGTCGTCGCAGTCGAGGCCCGCCGGGCAGCCAGGACCGAAGCCGTCGCCGTCGCTGTCCGTGCATGGCAGCGCCACGCTCGCGTCCGCGGCGGCCGGGTCCGGCCGGCCCTCGGGGTTACAGGCCGCGGTGCAGGAAATCAGCGCCGTCGCCGTGAGCAGGGAGAGCCAGTACGTACGCATTTGAGCCTCGCGGGCACGAGTGATTGCAACCGATGGGCCGAGCCTAAAACGGTAAAATTACCGTACGAATTGGCAGTGTAGGCGCGTGGACCCCCTGCTCATCGTTGCGGTGTTGCGCAAAAAATGCGCAGTTAAGGTACGGCCCGGCACTGCGCGACGCCGCCGCTGACAGAGGCACCGCAGAGCTGTCCCGCGGGGCAGCTGCCCGCCGAGCAGGTGCTGCCCGCCGCCTCGCACTGCTGTACGCCGTCCCCCCAGACGTCGAGGCAGACCTCGCCCGAGCCGCAGTCGGCGGCCGAGTGACAGACGCCGTGCGAGCCGCAGAGCATCGTGATCCGCATGGGCTCGAACGCGCACTGCTGCCCCGCCGCGCAGGACGACGAGGAGGTGCAGCCGCTGTAGCCGCACTCGCGCAGGCGGTCGCCGTCGACGTCGAGGCAGCGCCGCCCTGGGCACGCGCCGTCGTTGCTGCAGCGCGTATAGGCGCGCTCGCAGTACCCGGTCACGCCGGCCTCGGCGTGGCAGTTGAAGCCGTACGGGCACGCGTCGAGGTAGCTACACGGGATGCGGCGATTGACGCAGGCCCGCGCTGCGCCGGTGCCCTCGCAGGCGTAGCCGCCGGCGCAGTCGCGCGAGTCGACGCAGGGGCCGCTCGGCCGGGCGCACACGCGCTCGGTCGCGCTGACGCCGGTGCAGGTCGCGCCGGTCGCGCAGTCGGTCGAGTCGACGCAGGGCGCGCCAGCGAAGAGGCAGGCGGTCGCGCCGCAGCCTGTGTCGAGGCAGGCCGTGCCCGCGGGGCACGCCGGGTCGCCGGGGCTGCTGCAAGCCACCGCGCGCGCGGGACAGGCGCAGATGTCGAACGCGCCGGCGTCGTCGACGCAGGCCACGGGAGGGCCGAAGTCCGCGTAGCTCGCGTCCTCCATCACGCCCGCGTCGATCGGGCCGGCGTCGAAGTCGCCCGCGTCGAAGTCGCCCGCGTCGAACGGCGTCGCGCCGTCGTCGCCGGGCAGCGCGGCGTCGAGGGGAACCGCGCCGTCGTCGAGGGGAACCGCGCCGTCGTCCGGCGTCGCGCCGTCCTCGAGGGGCACCTCGCCGTCGGCGAGGACTTCGCCGTCGACGGTCACGTCGCCGTCCGCATTGCCGGCGTCGCGCGCCGCGTCTGCGCCGAGGTCGCGCGTCGGTGGAGCGGGCGCCGGCTTCGGATCGGCGCAGCCCGTCAGGCAGAGCGCGGCGCTGAGCGCGATCACGCCGAACGCGAGCCTCTGCCGGCTCATTCGCACACCACCTTGGCGGCGTTGACCGCTGCGCTCGTCAGGTCGCCCGACATCCAGGCGATCAGCATCCGCCCGTCGGCGGCGATGGCGATGCGCGGGGCGCCGCCGATCGCGGTCGTCTCCGCGACGTCCATGCTGCTCGAGTACTCGCCGTTGTAGGTCGCGAAGACCAGCCGGATCATGCCGGTGCCGTCGGCGGCCGAGGTGCGATACGCGACGACGTAGCCCGTCGCGTACGCCACGATCGTCGGGTCTGCGCCGGTCGAGGGGGGCGGCGTGAGGATCGCCTCCGGGCCCCTCGTCGCCCCCGTCGGGCCCACCGTGCGCATGCGGATCTCCGGGCGCGCCCCGCCGACGCGCACGCCGAACGCGACGCCCCCGCCCGTGTCGTCGAGGGCGAGCGCCGCGCTGCCGTTCGCGTTGGCCTCGGTGTTGATCGGCGTCGCGAGCCCGATCATCGCGCCCGCGCTCGTCAGCGGCTGCAGGTACACCGAGCCGCTCTCGTTCCACGCGAGCGCGGCGCCGGTGCCGAGGCGCGAGAGCGTCAGCTCGGAAGGGCTGCGCGGGGCGGCCGTCGCGGTCGCCGGCGTGCCGACCGCGGCGCCCGTCGGGTCGAGCGGGAGCGCGTAGGTGACCGAGGGGCCGCCGCTGCCGTCCGACTCGAGCCACGCGACCATCGTCGTCGGGCCGCCGAGGCCGGTGACGCGCGGCGAGTCCTCGCGGAGCAGGTTGTTCGTCAGGCGCTGCGCGGGGCCCGAGGGCGCGCCCATCGCGTCGAGCGGCCGCGCGTACAGCTCGTAGCTGCCCGTCAGGTTGTCGACCCAGCTGACCATGAAGCCGTCCGCCCGCGCGCCGAGCTGCGCGTCGCGCGTGAGCGAGTAGTCCTCGGTGACGCGGTGCTCGGTGCCCGACGCCTCGGCCGCCGGCCAGCCGTAGACGTAGAGGTCGTCGACCGCGGTGCGGGCGTCCGTCCACGCGACGACGAACGTCGTGCCGCTGAGCGCGACGTCCACGAGGCGCACCGAGTGGTCGATCGCGTCGGTCGCGAGCTTGAGCGGCTCACCCTCGAGGTGACAGCCGCGGACGCCGCCGTCGACGACCTCCGCGTCCGGATCGAACGGCCCGCCGTCGTCGGAGCTCGCGTCTCGGCGGATGCGTCCCCCATCCCCCGCGTCGAAGTAGATGCTCATGTCGGCGGGCGCAGTCGGCGGGTGGCCGTCGTCTCCGCAGCCGCTCAGCGACGCGACGAGCAGCGGCGCCGCGAGCAGCGACCCAGCGAGCAGCGGCGCCGCGAGCAGCGCCGTCAGGACCGAGTGAGCGGCGGAGGGCATGCGAGGCGAGGTGGATGAGGTCACCGCCTAAGTGTATTCTTCCACCCAAGCTGTCGCAAGTTCCTTTTGGGCCGGACGCACGGATGGGCCGCCTCAGAAGCGCGCTTCGTGCGCTCCGAGACCGTCTTCGTTGCCCGTGAGCGCGCGCGCGCTGAAGCGGACGAAGCTTCGAGGCTTCGCCCGCCTCGGCGGCGTTCGGCGCTGACCGCGCGTTTCGAGCGAGCGCGCGTCGAGCCCTCTCCCACGCGGGGGTAGAGGGCCCGAGTCAGCGCGGCGTCACACGCCGGGGATGCAGTCGAAGACCATGTTGAACGACGACAGCGTCGGCGCCGCCGAGCGCGCGGCGTTCGAGTTGAGCGTCGCGGTGACGCGCAGGAAGGGCAGGGTCGCGGGGAGCCCCGCGGCGATCAGGCGATCGCCGATGTCCTGCGGGCTCGGCAGCGTCGGGGACGAGAACGACACGCTCGTCGCCGTCGCGAGCCCCGCCGCTGTCGCGGCGCCCGCCGCCGCCCAGCTGATGCTCGTGCCGACGGGATACGTCGCCGACCACGAGAGCCCCCGCCAGCGCGCGACCTCCGTGCCGGTGCAGCTCGTCGTCGCGTCGAAGTCGCGGGAGTACGTGCCCGACACCGGGTACGCCGGCGCGATCGGCGGGATGATGATCGTGACCGGCACGGTCGACAGGATGGTCGAGCCGTTGCCGAGCACGTCGATGGTGAAGTCGAAGCGCTGCGCGACCGAGGTCGCGGCGACGACGCCGGTGAAGTTCACCTGGAAGTTCACCGTCGTGCCCGGCAGGCACTGGTTGAACTGCACGCCGCCCGTGATGCCGGTGCAGCGACCCGCGGGATACGAGAGCGCGGCGATCGAGGCGACGAAGGTGCGCTCATCGAAGCCGACGGTCGCGGGGTTGTCGTTCGCGCGGCCGATGATGTCCATGCGCGAATAGTTCGCGAGGTCGCTGATCGCCGTCGCGATCGTCGCTCCGAGACCCGCGCCGCTCGAGCTGATGCTGTAGCGCAGCGGGGTGCCGGTGGAGCTGACTGTGCCTGTCGCCGTGCAGAGCGCGTCCGCGTCGGAGCGCGCGCGATCGTAGCCATCGCTCGACTCGACGACGATCACCTTGATGCCGCGCGAGTTGAGCTCGCTGAGCGTCTGCGTGTAGGTCGGGGGCGTGAAGCCGCTGCCCGTGCCGCTCGAGACCTGGAGGTTGAGGATGTACGGGCCCTCGCTGGTGGCGAAGCCGTCGACTACCGCGTAGTAGGTGCCGATCCCGAGATCCCGCTCGATCCGCGATTGCCTTCCGATCGAGTCGTCGTTGCAGATGACGTAGGTCGGTGCCGCCCCGCTCCAGAGTGAGAGCGAAGTGTCGAACGCGCTCCCCCCAGTGTCGATGACGACGTGCCTCGCGGCCGTGAGGGTGAACATGAACACCGCGTCACCACCGGCTCCCGAGTTGCACGTGCCGGTGTAGTTGCTCGTCATCACCGACGTGTCGCCGCTGAAGGACGCGCTGCGACTCGTGACATCGCCGACCGCATACGCGGTGGCGTAGGTCTCGTTGGTCGGACCCCCGTACAGATACGGCGTGACGCTGAACGTGTACGCGCCACACGCGGCGCCGTTCCCATCGACGACGGCGTAGTAGGTCCCTGCAGGGAGCGTCGTGTCGATGCGCGACTGCGTGCCGACCGCGTCGTCGTTGCAGTCGACGTACGTAGGCACCGCGCCGCTCCACAACGAGAGCGAGGTGTTGAAGCCGCTGCCGACCGTGTCGAGGACGACGTGCGTCGAGGCCGCGAGGGTAAACGAGAACACCGCATCACCGGCGCTGCCTGAAGCGCACGTGCCCGAGTAGTGATTCACCATCGCGCAGGTGTCGCCGGTGATCGTCGCGCCGTTCGCGCGCGTCGTCAGCTCCCCGATCGCCTGGGCGGTCGCGTAGGTCTCGTTGGCCGCAACGGCGGGAACGTACGGAGCGACGTTGAGCACATAGCTGCCGCTATTGCTCGTCTTTCTGCCATCCAAGACGATGTAGTAAGTGCCCGCGGCGAGGGTCGTGTCGAGCTGCGAGGTATTGCCACCCGAGTTGTTGCAGAGGCCGGCGATCTCGGTGGGCCCGGTCGAGCTCCACACAGAGACGATGTTCTTGAAGCCACTCCCGCTAGAGTCGATCTTGAGTCGTGTGGTCGCTGTCAGCGAAAACGAGAAGACGACGTCTTTGGCGCCGTTGGTGCTCGCGCAGCTGGTGTCGTAGTTGGAGTTGATGCCTGCCGCAGAGGTGTCGCCGCTGTACGAGGCGCTCATGCTCGTGACGTCACCGATTGGGTGCGCGGAAATCCAGGTATCGGGCGTCCCTCCGGCGGCGACCGTAGCGGGCAGAGCGCGGAAACCGCCACCCGTCGTCGCAGCCGGGACGGCCGCCGACGCGGGTGCCAGATAGGGAGTGCCAGTGACGGCTACCGTCGCTGGCATCGGAAAGTAGCTGTAGAAGGTCCCGCCGAAGTCGCTCGTGGTGTAGTTGTAGCCGCTGTACGGACCGTTGTGATAAGGCGCGTCGGTCAGTAGCACGACGATGGGGACGGTGCCTGGGCGGAAGCACGGGTAGCCGAAGAAGCCCGCAGCGCAGCTGTGCGCGGTCGTGAAAGGCCCGAGCGCCGCGCCTGAGGCGACCGACCAGAGCGCCTGTGTCTGCGCCTCGGGCCAGTCACTGCCGTTGCGCGTGCCGAGCGAGTTGACGGCGGCGGTGATGTTCGCGGTGGAGTTGGTGATGTCGAGGAGGTGCTGGAACGGCCGGTCGCCGTAGCCGGGGTCGCCGTAGGACGCGACCGGGTAGTCGTCGTGACGGCCGACGCCGAACCACGCGTCTGGGATTGCGGTCGTGATCGCCGGGATGACCGTCGTCGTGAGCGTCGCCTTGAGGTTGTCGATCTCCCCGCCCATCGAGCCGGTCGTGTCCATCAAGAAGTAGATGTCGGCGGTTCGGACTCGCACGCTGAGCACGAGAGGATCTAGCGCAGTCGCGCCGGAGGGGAGCACATGGAAGAAGCCGCCCTCGAAGCCCGTCACGGCTGGGTTTGCTGGCTCTGAGTCGTAGATGTCCGGGACGCCGTCTCCGTCGGTGTCGGTGAGCCCGACTGCACCGATCGTCGCGGGGAGCGTGAGTCCGCCGGGCGCCGGCGTGTAGACGACGCCGCCGGTGCCGACGTCGGCCGGGCCGGGCGTGTCGGTAGTCGAGTAGCAGCTCGGGTTGCACGGGTTGCAGGCGACGGGGCCAGTGACGAGCGCCGCGGCGGTGCCGCCGTTGAGCGTGCCGGGGAGCCTGAACGCGGAGAGCTCGAGGCACGCCGTCCACGCCTTGTCGCGGCAGAAGCGCGTGCCCTGCAGGCACATCGCGCTCCCGTCGACGTCGACCGGATCGAGGTAGCAGGGCAGCTCCGTCACCGAGTCGTCGCACGCGCAGCCCGTGTCGGGCGCGGAGCAGCCCCGGCACTCGTTGGTGCTCAAAGGATCGGTGTCGTCGCAGTCGACGCCGGCGCCGCAGCCGAGTCCGAACCCGTCGCCGTCGACGTCCGTACACGGCGGTGCCACGCTCGCGTCCGGACCCATCGGATCAGGCGCGCCGCCCGTATTGCAAGCAGCCGTACAGGAAATCAGCGCAGTCGCTGTAATGAGATATTGCCAGCACTTACGCATGGTTGCCTCGCCTTCGCGCTCTTCTGCAACCCATGGGCCGGAGTTCGGTGTGTGAGATTACGGTTGAATCCGCGACTTCGCGTCGCCGCGGCCCGCGCATCGTTGCGGAGTCCTGCAAAAAGTGCGCGGTCAGGGCGTCGCCCGGCACTGCGCGACGCCGCCGCTGACCGACGCGCCGCAGAGCTGCCCCGCCGGGCAGGTGCCGGCCGCGCAGGTGCTGCCCGCCGCCTCGCATTGCAGGACGCCGTCGCCCCAGACGTCGAGGCAGACCTCGCCTGCGCCGCAGTCGGCGGGCGAGTGACAGACACCGTGTGGGCCGCACGCCATGGTGATGTGCGGCGGGTCGAACGCGCACTGAGTGCCCGCTGTGCAGGACGACGACGCGGTGCAGCCACCGTAGCCGCACTCGCTGAGGCCGTCGCCGTCGACGTCGATGCAGCGTCGCCCGGGGCAAGCCGTCGCGTTCGTGCAACGCACATAGACGCGCTCGCAGAACGGCTCGATGCCGGCCTCCGTGCGACAGTTGAAGCCATACGGGCACGCGTCGAGGTACGTGCAGGAGATGCGTCGATTGACGCAGGCGCGCGCAGCACCGGACCCTTCGCACGCGTAGCCGGCGGCGCAATCGCGCGAGTCGACGCAGGTCGCGTCGCTACGGGCGCAGACCCGCTCCGTGGGGCTGACCGACGTACAGGTGGAGCCTGTCGGGCAGTCGCTGTCGTCGACGCACGTCGCGCCGCCGCGGAGGCAGGCTGTCCCGCCACAGCCCGTGTCGAGGCAGGTCGTTCCGGCCGGGCAGGCTGGGTCCCCCGTGCCGCTGCACGCCACCGCGCGCGGCGCGCACCGACACGCGTCGTAGGCGCCCGCGTCGTCGAGGCAGGCCACGGGCGCGCCGAAGTCGGGGTACTCCGCGTCGACCGCCGAGCCCGCGTCGGTCGGCGCTGCGTCGGGCGCCTCGCCGGCGTCGATTGGCACCGCGCCGTCGAAGAACACCGCACCGTCGAGGGGCCCCGCACCGTCGAAGAACACCGCGCCGTCGAGGGGCACCGCGCCGTCGAAGGGCACCGCGCCGTCAGCGAGAGGCAGGTCCGCATCGTCGAGTACGTCGCCATCGACGGGCCCGCCGTCCTCGGCGCCGTCCGTGCCGAGGTCCCTCGATGGCGGCGCTGGGCTGGACTTCGCGTCGCCGCAGCCTGTGAGACAGAGCGCGACGGTGGCTGTGAACGTGGAGAGCGTGCGGGTCAGTTGGTTCATTCGCAGATCACCTTTGCGGCGTTGATCGCCGCGCCCGTCGCGCTCCCCATCATCCACGCGACCATGATCCGACCGTCTGCGGCCACCGCGACGCGCGGCGCGCCACCGATGGCCGTCGTGGTCGCGACCTCGAAGCGGCTCGAGAACTCGCCGGTCCCTGTCGCGAACGCCAACTGGATGGAGCCGGTTCCATCCGCGGCCGACGAGCGGTAGGCGATGACGTAGCCCGTCGCGTAGGCGGCCACCGACGGCTCGGCGCCGGTCGCAGGAGACGGCGTCAGGATGGTCTCCGATCCGACGGTGGCGCCTGTTGGGCCGACCGTGCGAATCCGGATCTCGGCGCGCGCTCCCGCGACGAGCGCGCCGAACACGACCGCGCCTCCGGTCTCGTCGAGGGCGAGGGCGGGCGTGCCGTTCGCATTGCCCTCGACGTTGATCGCCACCGTAGTGGCGGCGCCCGAGCCGCCGCTGTCGATCGGGTGCAGGTAGACCGTGCCGGCGTCGTTCCATGCCAGCGCGGCGCCGGTGCCGAGAGCCGAGAGCGCGAGCGTCGTTGGCTCGAGTGGGCTGGTCGTCGCCGCGTGCGGCCCAGCGAGCGGAACGCCCGCCGGGTCGAGTGCGTTGCCGCGCGCGATCGTCGGCCCGCCGGCTCCATCGGACTCGAGCCACGCGGCGAGGCTCCTGCCGCCCGCGAGCTCCGTCAGGCAGAACGAGTCCTCGCGGAGCGCGTTGTTGGTCAGCCGGCTCGGCGTCGTCGTCCTCCCACCAGCGAGGTCTACGGGCACCGTGAACGCCTCGTAGCTTCCTAGGGTGTTGTCGACCCAGCCGACGACGAAGCCATCTGCGCGGGCCGCGAGCTGCACGTCTCGCGTCTGCGCGAAGTCGTCCGTGATGCGGCGCTCCGCGCCCATCGCCGCGGCCTCGGGCCACGCGTAGACGTAGGCGTCCGCGACGGCGCTGCGCGCGTCGGTCCACCCGACGAGGAAGGTCGAGCCGCTGACCGCGACGTCGACGAGGCGCACCGTGTGATCGATCTCGTCGCTCGCGAGCTTCAGGGCCATTCCTTCGAGATGGCAAGGCCCTCCGCCTCCGCCGTCGTCGGGCACCGTCGCGTCAGGGTCGACGGGGCCGCCGTCGTCCCGCCCCGCGTCGAACTGGCCGCCGTCCCCCGCGTCGAACGTGATCATCATGTCGGTCGGCGTGGGCGGCGGCGGATGGTCTTCGCCGCAGGCGCTCAGCGCCGCGAGCAGGAGCGGCGCGGCGAGCAGCGGCACCGCAGCGCGCGGCGTCGGGACCCAGCGAGCGAAAGCAAGGAGGTGAGGCGATAAGTTGAATACCACCCGCTCATTGTATTCGTCCGCACACTCGATCAGCAAGTTGCGTCCCGCCCGCGGCAAGCCGAGCGCCTCCCGCGCGGCGCCTCGGCGAACACACGTTGACACCTCGGCGCGCCCCTCTAGGATCGCCCGTCCGCGTGACCCAAGCCTCGACGAGCCCAAGCGTCCCCGCCGCAGCGCCGCGCCCGGATGGCGCGCGACAGAGCCTCCGCGCGAGGCTGGCGAGCGCGCGCCATCTCTGGCTGCTCGTGCCGCTCCTCGCGCTCATCGAGGTCGCCTCGCTCGCGGTCCGCGTCTCTCGCGTCGCGCCGCACAGCGACTGGCGCGCGGCGGCGACCTTCGTGCGCGCTCAGCAGCGCCCGGGCGACCTCATCACGTCGGCGCCCGCGTGGACTGACCCCGTCCTGCGCCTCGTGCTCGGGGACCGCGTCACCCTCGCGCAGACCGGTCGCAGCGACACCGACGCGTTCACGCGGATGTGGGCGCTATCTGTCCGCGGGGAGCGCCCCCACGACGCGCCGCCGCGTGACCCGGACTTCGAGCAGGCGTTCGGCAGGGTCCGCGTGCTTCGCTGGGACCTCGGCGCTTCACCCGTGCGCTTCGACCTCGTCGAGCATGTGCGCGAGGCGGAGGTCGTGCGCGTCGAGGGCGACCGCGAGCTGCCGTGTCCGTGGCGCGTCGGCTCGGCCGAGGGCGGCGGCGTCGGCGCTGGCACGGAGACGCCCGCCGCGCGCTTCATCTGCGACCCGCGCCGCCCGTGGCTCTGGGTCGCGCCCGTCGTCAACGAGGACCTCTCGCTCGAGGCGCGCTACTGCGTCTATCAGCACCCGCCGGGCGCGGAGCCTGTGCGCGTCACCTATCACGACGTCTCGCTCGGCACGCGCCTCGTGCTCTACGGCGGCGTCTACGCGACGCACGAGCGCATGGGCGAGAACGGCCCCATCGACGTCGCGGTCAAGGTCGACGGCATCGTCGTCGGCACGATGACTCACCGCGATCTCGACGGCTGGAAGCGCATGGAGGCCGCGACCGCCGAGCGCCCCGGCACGCGCGGCGACGTCAGCATCGAGGTCACCGCCGTCAACCCGAACCTGCGCACGTTCTGCTGGGCCGCGCGCACGGAAGACGGCCCGCGCCGCCCGCGGAGCGCGCCATGACGCCGACGTTCGGAGTCCCCGCCGTCAGCGTCCTCGCGGAGCCCCGCGCGACCTGGCGCGATCACCTCGCCGGGCTCCTGATGTGCGTCGTCTACGTCGCGGTGCTGCTCGCGACGGCGAACGACCTCGCGATGGCGCGCGACGAGAGCTTCTACGTCGACGCGGCGCAGAGCTACGCGGGCTGGTTCGAGCAGCTCGGCAGCGACCGCGCGGCGGCGATGACGCCCGAGGCCATCACGCGCGGCTGGTCGTACAACCACGAGCACCCCGCGCTGATGAAGGCGCTGTTCGCGTTCTCGTGGATGGCGCAGCAGAAGTGGCACGTCTTCCCCAACGATTCTTTGGCGTTTCGCTTCCCCGGGATGGTGACGGCGGGCCTGCTGCTCTGGCTCGTCTACGTCTTCGGCGTGCGCACCTTCGGGCGCGCGGCGGGCGCCTTCGCGGCGGCCTCGCTCGCGCTGATGCCGCGCGTTTTTTATCACGCGCACCTCGACTGCTTCGACGTGCCGATCGTCTTCTTCCTGACGCTCGTCACGTACTGCTACTGGCGCTCGCTGACGCTCTCTCGCTTCCGCTGGTTCTGGGTCCTGGCGACGGGCGTGACCTACGGTTTGGCGCTCGCGACCAAGCACAACGCGTGGCTCTTGCCCGGCGTGCTCGTGATCCACTGGGTGTGGGCGGCGCTCGGCGAGGTGCGCGCGCGGCGCCGCGGCGGGGTGCGCGAGGTCTCGCTGGTGCCGTGGTGGCTGCTCGCGATCCTCACGCTCGGGCCGCTGGTGTTCTATGCGAGCTGGCCGTGGATCTGGCACGAGACGCTGCCGCGCCTCCGCGAGTACGCCGCGTTCCACCTGCACCACGACTACTACAACATGGAGTACTTCGGCCGGAACTACTTCTGGCCGCCGTTCCCCGTCTCGTACCCGTTCGTGATGACGGCGTTCACCGTGCCCGTGACGACGCTGGTGCTCGCGCTCGGCGCGCTGCTGCGGCGCACGCGCGCGTTCTTGCCGGCGTCGCTCGCGGAGCGCGCGCTGCCGCAGTTTCTGCACGCGACGGGCGTCATCCGGGCCGACCGCCGCGCGACGGATGTGCTGTTCCTCGGGGCGCTCCTGCAGCCGATGCTCGTGATCGCGCTGCCGTCGACGCCGATCTTCGGCGGCACCAAGCACTGGTTCGCGGCGTACCCGTTCCTCGCGCTCTTCGCGGGCGTCGGCTTCGTCTACGTCACGCGCGGCTTCCGGCAGCTCGTCGGGCAGCGCATCCCGTCGCCGCGCGTCGTCGTGCGCGCGCTCGCCGCGCTCGTGCTGCTCGCGCCCTCGCTCGCGGAGACCGCGCACAGCCACCCGTTCGCGCTCTCGCACTACGGGATGCTCGCGGGCGGCGTGCCCGGCGCCGCGACGCTCGGCATGAACCGGCAGTTCTGGGGCTTCACGACGGGCAGCCTGGTGCCGTGGTTCAAGCAGCAGATGCCCGAGGGCGGCACCGTGTGGCTCTGCGACACGACCTGGGGCGCCTGGCGGATGCTGCAGCGCGACGGGCTCCTGCCCGAGAATATCCGCGCCGCGGGCGATCTCGCGCACGCCGACTACGCGCTCGTCCATCACGAGAAGCACTTCGCGGAGGTCGACTTTCAGATCTGGGTCGCCTTCGGCACCTCGACGCCCGCGACGGTCCTGACCTACGACGGCGTGCCGATCGTCACCGTGTACGAGAACCCGGCGCACGCGCGGCGGAGGCTCGCGCGGAGGGTGCGCTGAGTCGATGCCGAGGCGAGGGATATCTGGTAGAGGTAGGGCCTCTTTGTAAGACGCAGGAGTAGACGCTCGTGACCTCCCCGTTCAGCACCGCGTTCGATGGCGTCGTGAGCCCGTTGGTCGCGGTCAATGGTCGGACTGTGCTCGCGATGAGCCGAGGGTTCGGCGCGTTTCAGTCAGTCGCCGATCAGATCATGCGTGAGGAGGGGCTGCCGCTGGTCACTCCCGAGGGCTGGTACCCCGCCGTCCTCTGGGTGGCGGCGTTCCGACGGATCCAGCGGGACATCGGCACCGAGACGCTGATGATCATCGGGCAGCAGATCCCCGACACTGCGGACTTCCCGCCCGCCATCGACTCGGCGCAGAAGGCGCTCGCCGCGATCGACGTCGCCTATCACCTCAACCATCGGGGCGGCGAGATCGGCATCTACGGTTACGCCGCGACGGGCGAGCGTTCAGCCGACGTGCACTGCGAGAACCCGTATCCGTGCGCGTTCGACGGCGGGCTGGTGCTCGAGATGGCGCGCCGCTTCGAGCCGAACGCGTTCCTCGTGCACGACCCGGCGAGCTGCCGCGATTGGGGCGGCAAGCACTGTTTGTTTCACGTCAGCTGGTGAGAATCAAAGCCCCGCGTCGCGGGTGATCATGTACGGCTCGCCCGTCGTGTAGGGCGTCGTGAAGGAGGCGCCGTTGCAGGAGCGTGTGCTGATCGTGCCGTCGGGCAGCATGACGGGGACGTTGATGCGCGGGGTGAAGCGCAGCGTGACCGGCGTGCTCGACGGGAGGCTGCTGTCGAAGGGGCTCGGCACGGTGACGTCGATCACGCCGTCGCGGTCGGTGTCCTCTGCGGCGAAGAGGAAGAACGAGCGCGTCGAGGTGCCGCCGTCGGGGACGGTGCCGGTCGCGAGCGCCTCGACTCGGATGCTGTGCGCGGCGGGGGAAGCGGCGCCGCAGGTGTGGAGCGTCGCTTGGATGCGCGCGTCGGCCGCGAGGTCGCCGATGCGCAGCATATCCGGCGTGATCGAGCCGCTCGTCGCGATGGCGTAGGCGTAGGGCTCGCAGACGTCGAGGCGCGCGCCTGCGCAGCTCTTCGCGAGGAGCTCCGCGGGGGTCGGCGTGGCGGGGGTGCTCGTGCAGGCGCTCGAGGCGGCGAGGACGAGCGCGAGCGCGAGGCGATGCGGCGGGGTCACGCGGAGCGGCGAGGTCACTCGGAGTCGCGCTCAGGCTGCTCGAGGTCGGCGCGGGCGCCGCGGCGCGTGACGCGGCGGGACAGCCCGAGCGTGCCCTCGAGGACGCCCATCACGACGTAGCAGCCGAGCAGCCAGACGAGCGCGAACGACGGATGGAACACCAGCCCGACGAGCGTCGCAGAGCCGAGCGTGAGCGCGATGAACGCGAAGGTGCGCGGGCCCGACTTGGCGTTCTTGAAGGTGCGGAACGGGATGTTGCTGACCATCAGCAGCGAGATCCCGACGACGACCGCGAGCACAGGCAGCGGGCTCGAGGGGCCGGGCAGGCGCCCGGAGAGCGCGTGGTCGGCGAGGATCAGCGAGACGACGATGCCGGCGGCGCCGGGCGTCGGCAGCCCAGAGAAGAAGCCGCCCGCCTTCTTCGGCGCGCCGCTCTCGTTCATCGCGAGGACGTTGAAGCGCGCGAGGCGGATCGCCGCGCAGGCGAGGAAGCCGAACGACGCCGCGAGCCCGAGCGAGCCGAGCGAATAGAGCGACCAGCGGTAGACGAGGAGCGCGGGTGCGACGCCGAAGGACGAGAGGTCCGCGAGCGAGTCGATCTGCACGCCGAACGCGCTCTGCGTCTTGGTCAGGCGCGCGACGCGGCCGTCCATCGCGTCGAAGAAGCCGGCGAAGATGATCAGGAGCGCGGCGCGGTTGAAGTCGTCGCCCGTCGGCTGCGCGCCGTCCCGCCCGCCGAGGCAGAGCACCGCGGCGTAGAAGCCGCAGAAGATGCTCGAGAGCGTGAAGAGGTTCGGAAGGATGAAGAGCACCTTCCTGAGGTTCATGCGCACGCGGGGTCCCCTGTTTCGACGGCGGGCTGGGCGCCCGGGTAGCGGGGAACGATACGGGGGGGCTTTCAAATGTGCAATTGAGGACGTCGCACCCCCACCCCAGCCCGCCCCCTCCCGAGCGGGCGGGA
The DNA here is from genome assembly GCA_903896985.1 of uncultured Sandaracinus sp. GTDB lineage: Bacteria > Myxococcota_A > Polyangia > Polyangiales > JADJQN01 > CAIUAC01. The sequence continues at coordinate 260 of CAIUAC010000018.1, read as the reverse complement.
GCTATCGGAAGGGGTCGCCGTCGCAGAGGTGCGTCGGGGGGAGCCGGGCGCTGGCGCGGCCGCGGCACATCGCCGGGGGCGGCGCGCGGAGGGCTGCGGGTTGGTGGGGTCGCATAAGAGGTGGGTGGTGGGCGGCGGAGGGATTCGGAAATCGATCGGGGGGTCCCGGCACCGGGCGGAGGGATTTGGAAAACGGGAGGGAGGGTCCCGGGACCCGGGGGAGGGATTTGAAAAACGGGAGGGGGGGTCCCGGGACCCGG
>CAIUAC010000017.1 GCA_903896985.1 uncultured Sandaracinus sp. | reverse complement strand
GCGGGCACCCTCGTCAACCTGCTCGAGAGCTACGCGCCCCCGCCGACTCCCGTGCACATCCTTCACGTCGGCGGGAGGCACGTGCCACCGCGCACGCGGGCGTTCATCGACTTCGTCCATCCGCGACTCGTCCAAGCGTTCGCCGACGCCTTCGCGGCGTAGCGCACGATGGGCATCGGCTCTTCCGCGCGTTCCTATGCCCCGGCGAGCACGCGCCGCGGGAGACTTCACCGCTCGCCGGAGGAACAGCTGGCTTGAAGCGCGACACGCACCGACGCGCAAGTCCCTCGGGTACAAGACCAGAAATGACGAAGCCCCCGAGGCGTTGGCCTGGGGGCTTCGTTTACCTGACCCGCCCGCGAAGTTCGCGAACGGCTTCATTGGGCTCCGAGAGCAGGACTCGAACCTGCGACCATCCGGTTAACAGCCGGACGCTCTACCAACTGAGCTATCTCGGAATGCGGCGCGATTTCTAGCGCGCTGCGGCAGGCTGTCAAGGTCGCGTCGACCGACGGTGCGCGAGGGTCAGTCGGCGAGGCGCTGGATGATGTGAAAACCGAACTCGGTCTCGACGACGGTGCTCGTCTGGCCGGGGTGCATCCCGAAGGCGACGGTCTCGTATTCGGGGGCGAGGCGGCCTCGCCCGACGCTGCCGACGTCGCCGCCGCGGGCGGCGGAGCTGTCGTCGCTGCTCGCGCGCGCGACCTCGGCGAAGTCGGCGCCGTCGAGGAGCGCGTTGCGAAGCTCGGCGGCGCGCTGGGCGGCGGCGGCCTTGGTGCGCGTCACCTCAGGGCCGGCGTTCTTCGCGCCGACGTAGCGCACGAGGATGTGGCGGGTGTGGACCTTCTCGACGGGGCAGCGGCGCGCGAGGACGTAGCCGTACGGCATCCGCACGAGGTCGCTGAGGCCGCCGACCGCGAGCGCGAAGACCGGCTGGCGCAGGCCCTCGTGGATGGGCGGCCAGTCGGCGCGCGAGAAGGTGCCCATCAGGCCCCCGCGGGCCGCGCTCGTCGGCGCGTCGGACTCGGCGCGGCAGAGGGCCGTGAGGTCGGCGCCTTGCTCGACGCGGGTGCGGAGCTCTTCGATGCGAGCGCGAGCGGCGCTCTCGTCGCGGGTGACGGTCGCCGGCGCGCGGTCGGCGCCTCGCCACGCGACGACGAGGATCTGCGCGCACGCGTCGTCCGAGGCAGCAGGCGCCGCGACTGCCGACGCTGGCGCCGGTGCGGGCGTGGACGTCGGCGCGGGGCTCGGGGCGGGGCTCGGCGCCGGGCTGGCCGCGCGTGGGCCGCACGCCGCGAGACCGAGGGCGAGCACTGTGGAGACGACGAGCGAGCGAGGGGCTGCGACGCGCTTCATGGCGCAGAGCCTATCGCACGCGCGGCGGCTCGGCCTGCTGCTGCGCGGCGGTCACGGGCTGCGCCATCTGGGCCTCGGTCGCGACGGGGAAGCGCTCGAAGTCGGCGGCAGGCACGGGCCTGCACTGGGAGCGCTGCAGGGACGCGCCGATGGTCTCGCTCGGCGCGAGGTAGAGGGTCAGCGAGACGCGCCCGCGATAGAACAGGAACACGTCCATCACGGTGAGCGTCGACTTGCGCCAGGTGAAGCGGCGCGTCGGCACGCCGCCCGTGTCGGGGCAGTCCCAATAGCCCGTCGGGCGGCCATAGGTCTCGTTCATCGCGGTCAGGTGCGGCGCGAGCGCGTCGGCCGACGGCAGCAGCGAGAGCACCTGCAATTGCACGAGGCGGAGCGAGCGGGCGTCGAGCCCATAGACGACGCTCGCGCCGTTCGGCAGATCTTCGGTGCGGAAGACCATGTTCGGATCGCGATTGCGCGGGTCGCGGACCGCGCGCTGTCGCACGGTCTGCAGCTCGCGCTCGGTCATCCCGAGCTGCACGCCGCGGAGCGCGCCGGGGACGAGCGCGACGGACTCTTCGCGCACGCGCTCGATCAGGCGCTCGGCGCTCGCGCGCTGCTCGGCGGCATGCCGCTCGTCGGCGCGGTGCCGCGCGTCTTCTTGAGCGGCGTCGGAGAGGCGCAGGTAGACGACGACGCCCGCGATGAGCAGCGCGAAGCCGAGGAAGGTGAGCGCGGGGACGAGGGGCGAGCGCGGGGAAGCCACGGGGAGCGCAGCGTAGCGCGTTCTCAGCGTCGCAAGAGGTGTCGCAGCGCGGCGGCAAGCTCCGGCTGCGCGAACGGGAAGCCGTGCTCCTCGAGCACGCGCGGGCGCACGAACTGCCCGTGCAGCAGCGCCTCGTCGGCCATCGCGCCGAGCGCGAGTCTGAGCGCGAAGCCCGGCACCGGGACGATCGCCGGGCGCGACAGCACGGCGGCGAGCGTGCGCGTGAGGTCGGCGTTCGAGGTGTGCGCCGGCGCGACGACGTTGACCGCGCCGCTCAGCGACTCGTCGCGCAGGGCGTGCTCGAGCGCGCCGAGCACGTCGTCGAGCGCGACCCACGGGAAGCCCTGCCGCCCGTCCCCGAGGCGCCCGCCGAGCCCCGCGCGAAAGAGCGGTACGAGCCGCTCGAGCGCCCCGCCGCGCGCCGCGAGCACGACGCCGAGGCGCGGGTGCACGACGCGAATCCCGGCGTCGCGCGCGGGCTGCGCCGCGCCCTCCCAGGCCTCGCAGACCTCGGCGAGAAAGCCCTCCCCGCGGGGCGCGCGCTCGTCGACCTCACGCTCGCCGGTGTCGCCGTAGTAGCCGACGGCGGACGCGCTCACGAGCACTCGAGGCGGCTTCGAGAGCCGCGCGAGGGTGCGCGCGAGCAGCCCGGTGCCGGCCGTGCGGCTGTCGAGAATCCGCGCCTTGCGCGCCGCCGTCCAGCGACCGCCCGCGACGCTCTCCCCCGCGAGGTGCACGACCGCGTCGACGCCCTCGAGCGCCGCCGCGTCGAGCTCGCCATGCTCTGGCGACCAGTAAATTGCGCCTGATCGCGCGCGCGCTCGGTCTCGCACGAGCGGCCGCACGGTGTGCCCCGCGCTCGTCAGCCGCGCCGAGAGCGCCGCGCCGATCAACCCGCTCGCGCCCGTGATCGCGACGCTCCATGGGCCCTGCGCCGCAGCCTTCGCGTCGCTCGTTCCATCGGTCAAAGCGCACCTACTTTCGAGCCCCGAACATGGTGACGGCGGCGGCGCGCGCAAGGGGTCGAGGTGGGGCCACGCCGAGCACGGTGGCCCAGCCCCCCCGCTTCGTGTAGCTTCCGGCCCCATGGAAATCCTCTTCGTGACCTCCGAGGTCGCGCCCTTCTCCAAAGCGACCGGCCTCGCCGACGTGTGCGGTGCGCTCCCGAAGGCGCTGCGCGGTCTCGGCCACAAGGTCACCGTCCTGTCGCCGCTCTACTCCCACATCGACCCAGCGGCGCGCTCGCTCGCTCGTCGCCTGATGAAGATCGAGGTTCAGCTCGGCGGCAAGAAGGTCGCGTGTGAGCTCTACGACGGCCGCACGCCGGGCGGCGTCGATCTGCTCTTCCTCGGCCACGAGGAGCTCTTCCGCCGCGTCCCGCACATCTACGGCGAGGGCGACGCGTTCGCGCTCGACGCGCAGCGCTTTGCGCTCCTGTCGCTCGGCGCGCTCGAGCTGATCAAGAAGCGCGAGCCGCGCTTCGATGTGCTGCACGCGCACGATTGGCCCGCCGCGCTCGCGGTCTACATGGCGAAGCGCGACCCCGCGCTCGCGTCGATGCCGACGCTGCTGACCATCCACGACCTCGCGCAGCAGGGGAGCTTCCCGAAGGCCACGATGGAGGCGCTCGGCCTGCCGTGGGAGCACTTCACGCCGGAGGGGCTCGAGTTCTACGGCTCGGTCAACCTGCTCAAGGGCGGGCTGCTCTCCGCGAGCCGCGTGACGACCGTCTCGCCAACCTACGCGCAAGAGATCCGCACGGCGGAGGGCGGCCATGGCCTCGACGGCGTGCTGCGCGCGCGCGGCAAGGACGTCGTCGGCATCCTCGACGGCGTGGACGTCGCCGTGTGGAACCCCGCGACCGACGCGGCGATTCCGTCGCGCTTCGATCCCATCGACCTCGGCGGCAAGGCGCGCTGCAAGAGCGAGCTTCAGGCGGCGGTCGGCTTCCCG
>CAIUAC010000016.1 GCA_903896985.1 uncultured Sandaracinus sp. | reverse complement strand
TGGGCTCGCGCACGTGCTCGCGGTGTCGGGTTTGCACGTCATCATCTTGGTCGGGCTGCTCGTGTTCGGGCTGAGGCGCGCGCTCGCGTATGTGCCCGCGCTCGCCGCCCGCCTCGATGTATCGCGCGTCGCCGCGGCGCTCGGCGTGCCGCTCGCGCTGCTCTACGCGGCGTTCGCTGGGGGCGCGCCGAGCGCGTGGCGGTCAGCGGTCGCGGCGGCGCTGTCGTATGGGCTCGTCGCGTGCGGACGGCGCCCCCGCGGGGGTCCCATCGCCGCGCTCGCCGCCGTCGTGCTCGCCGCGTGGTCCCCGGAGGAGGCGATGCGCCCCGCGCTGCTCCTCTCGGTGCTCGCGACGGCGGCGCTCCTCACGGGCGGACGGCACGCAGAGCACGCGACCGGGGACAGCGCCCTACTCCCCCGCGACAGCGTGCGCGCCTTGCTCCGCGAGGTGGTCACGGCGAGCGTGCGCACGACGCTCGCGACAGCGCCGCTCGTGGTGTGGTGCTTCGAGGGAGTGCCGCTCGTCGGCGTGCTCGCGAACGTCGCGCTCGTGCCGATCGGCTCGTTCGTGCTGCTGCCGCTCGCCGCGCTGCACGCGCTCGTCGCGACGCTGCTGCCTTGGCTCGCTCCGCTGACCGCCGCGCCGCTCGAGACCTGCACGCGCGCGTTCATCGCGGCCTGCGAGGCCTTCGCCGCGGTGCCGCTCGGCCGCGGTCTGCCCCCGCTCTCGGTCACCGAAGGGCTCGCGCTGACGGCGTGCTGCGCGCTCCTCTTCGCCGTGCGGAGTTGGCGCGCGCGGCTCGCGGTGGTCGCGGGCGGCGCGCTCGTGCTGTGCGCGGCGGAGGCACACCTGCGCGCGAGCGAGGCGCCGCACGGCGTGCTCCGCGTGACGTTCCTCGACGTCGCGCAAGGCGACGCAGCGCTGGTGGATCTGCCCGATGGCTCGCTGCTCCTCGTGGACGCGGGCGGCGCGCCGCGCGGCGGAGCGGACCCGGGGGCGCGGGTGATCGTGCCGCTCCTGCGCGCGCGGCGACGCAGCACGATCGACACCCTCGTCATCACGCACCCGCATCCCGACCACTACCTCGGCGCGCGCGCCGTGCTCGACGCGGTGAAGGTGCGCGAGGTCTGGGACGGCGGCCAAGGCGAAGCCGAGTCCCCGGAGGGCGACGAGACGCAGCTCCTCGCGGGCGCGCGACGACACGGCATCCCCGTGCGCCGCCCGTCGGACCTCTGCGGCAAGCCGCGGCACTACGGCGGAGCGCGCGTCGACATTCTCTGGCCGTGCCCCAGTTTCGATACGCTCCTCGACCCGAACGACAACTCGCTCGTGCTGCGCCTCTCGTTCGGCGAGCGCGCGCTCTTGCTCGCGGGCGACATCGAGCACGAAGCCGAGAAGACGCTCGTCCGCACGGAGCGCGCGCGCCTCCGCGCCGACCTGCTCAAGGTGCCGCACCACGGCTCGCGCACCTCGTCCGGAGCGGCGCTGCTCCGCGCCGTGGGGGCGCGCTACGCGGTCATCAGCGCGGGGCGCGGCAACGCGTTCGGGCATCCGAACCCCGGCGTGCTCGAGCGCCTCGCCGCGAGCGGCGCGCGCGCGCTGCGCCTCGATCTGCTCGGCGGCGTGATGGTGACGACCGACGGGCACTCCCTCGAGGTCACGCCGACCGAGTGAGCCCCTCGACGCGCCCCGCACCAGCGAAAACGGCCACCCGGAGGTGGCCGTCGTCGTCAGTGATTGCCGCGCGCGTTCGTTGCTAGTCCAACGAACTCGAGCGCCGCGGGGAGGCTACTTCAGGCCGGCCTTGGCGATGATCTGCTCGGCGATCGCGTTCGGCACCGACTCGTAGTGGCTGAACTCCATCGTGTAGCTCGCGCGGCCCTGCGTGCGGCTGCGGACCGAGTTCGCGTAGCCGAACATCTCGGCGAGCGGGACGTTGGCGGTGATGACCTTCATGCCCGCGCGGTCGTCCATGCCCTGGACCTGACCACGGCGCGAGTTCAGGTCGCCGATGACGTCGCCCATCCAGTCGTCAGGGGTGACGACCTCGACCTTCATCAGCGGCTCGAGGATGATCGGGCCGGCCTTGCGGGCGGCCTCTTGGAACGCCTGCGAGGCGCAGATCTCGAACGCGCGCGCGTCCGAGTCGACGGCGTGGAAGCCGCCGTCCGTGAGCGAGACCTTGACGTCCACGACCGGATAGCCAGCGCGGATGCCGCGGGTGAGCGCCCCGAAGACGCCCTTCTCGACGGCCGGGACGAACTCCTTCGGCACGGTGCCACCGACCGTATCGTTGATGAACTCGAAGCCCTTCCCGGACTCGTTCGGCTCGATGACGATCGTGATCTTCGCGTACTGGCCCTTGCCGCCAGTCTGCTTCTTGTACGTGTTCTCTTCCTCTTGCGTCTTCGTGATCGTCTCGCGGTAAGCGACCTGCGGCTTACCGATGTTGATCTCGACGTTGAACTCACGCTTGAGGCGGTCGACGATGATCTCGAGGTGCAGCTCGCCCATGCCGGCGATGGTCGTCTGCCCCGTCTCTTCGTCGGTCTTGAGGCGAAGGGACGGATCCTCGGCGGCGAGGCGCGCGAGGCCGATGCCCATCTTCTCCTGGTCGAGCTTGGTCTTCGGCTCGATGGCGAGCGTGACGACCGCGGGCGGCACCGTGAGGCGCTCGAGCACGACGGGGTTGTCCTCGTCGCAGAAGGTGTCGCCGGTGACGCACTCGACGCCCATCGCCGCGCAGATGTTGCCCGCGTAGCACTCCTCGATCTCGTTGCGCTTGTCCGCATGCATCAGCACGAGACGACCGAGGCGCACGCGCTTGCCCGTGCGCGCGTTCAGCACGGTCATGCCCTTCTTCAGCACGCCCGAGTAGACGCGGATGAAGGTGAGCAGGCCGAACTTGTCGTTGAGCAGCTTGAACGCGAGCGCCGTGAGCGGCTCGGAGTCGTTCGCGGTGCGCACGATGATGTGCTTCTCGTCGTGCAGGTCCTTGGCGTTGACCGGCGGGATGTCGATCGGCGACGGGAGGTAGTCGAGGACCGAGTCGAGCAGGTACTGCACGCCCTTGTTCTTGAAGGACGAGCCGCAGAAGGTCGGCACGAGCTTCAAGGCGATGGTCGCCTTGCGGAGCGCCGCGACGAGCTCCTCTTCGCCGACCTCCTGCCCCTCGAGGTACTTCTCGGCGATCCCGTCGTCGAAGTCACCGCACTGCGAGAGCAGCTTGTCGCGCCACTCAGCCGCCTGCTCGGCGTACTCCGCGGGGATCGGGCCGAGCTGGTACTCGGAGCCCATGTCCTCGTTCGACCAGTTGATCGACTTCATGCGGACGAGGTCGATGAGCCCGGTGAACGTGTGCTCGTTGCCGATCGGCAGCGTCATCACGGCGGGCTTGGCCTTGAGGCGCTCGACGATCATGTCGACGCAGCGGAAGAAGTTCGCGCCCGTGCGGTCGAGCTTGTTGACGTAACACATGCGCGGAACGCCGTAGCGGTCGGCCTGACGCCACACGGTCTCGGACTGCGGCTCGACGCCCGCGACGCCGTCGAACACGACGCACGCACCGTCGAGGACGCGCAGCGAGCGCTCGACCTCGATGGTGAAGTCGACGTGCCCGGGGGTGTCGATGATGTTGATGCGGAACTCGGGGTTCTGCTTCGAGTCGAACCCCTCTTGGCCGATGCGGCGACGCCAGGAACACGTGACGGCGGCCGACGTGATCGTGATGCCGCGCTCGCGCTCTTGCTCCATGTAGTCGGTCGTCGTGGCGCCGTCGTGCACCTCGCCGATCCGGTGGGTCATACCGGCGTAGTAAAGGATGCGCTCCGTCGTCGTCGTCTTACCGGCGTCGATGTGGGCGATGATGCCGATGTTACGGGTACGCTCCAGGGGGAACTCGCGGGCCATGACAGTGCTCCAAGTTTCTCTGCTGCACAGTTGCAGCGTTTTCACTTCAGTTTGCGGTGCGTCGAGAGCGTCTCGCGGCCAGCCTCACCCTCGCGCCGAGCCTGAACGGCACGCACCCGAGGGAACAGGACTGAGCGCGCGGACCTCCGAGCGCGGGCGGAGGCTGCCGGAACAGCCGTAGCGAGTCAACGGGACGCTGCTCACCTTCGTCCGGAAGGCTTCGTTCACTCGGCCGCGTCGGCGGCCTTGATGCGGACCTGAACGAGCTTGCCGTCGAGCTTCTCCTCGTGAACGCGCTGCGCGGCCGGCGCGTCGACGACGTCGCTGTGACAGCCGGCCTTGCTGCCGACCGCCGCGCCGACGGCCTGCTTCGTCTTCTGCGCGAGGCGATGAAGCTCCTCGGGCGGGAGCACGCCGCGCTTCTCGAGGATCAGCGCCTGTTCAGGCGTCAGCGCCGCCGAGACGACGGCCTTGCCGCGCACGAAGCCCTCGGCCTTGCCCGACGCGAACTCGACGATCTCCTTGCTGATGCGCACCGAGCACCAGTCGTGCCCGCACATCGCACAGAAGTCCGTGTCGACGTCGAGGTCCTCGTCGTGGAACGCGCGCGCCGTGTCGCCGTCGAACGCGAGCTCGAAGTGCTTCTCCCAGTTGAGCGCCGCGCGCGCCTTCGTCAGGTCGTCGTCCCAGTCGCGAGTGCCGGGAATACCGAGCGCGACGTCGGCGGCGTGCGCCGCGATCTTGTAGGCGATGCAGCCCTGCTTGACGTCGTCCTGCTTGGGCAGCCCGACGTGCTCCTTCGGCGTCACGTAGCAGAGCATCGCGGCGCCGTGATAGGCGGCGGCCGTCGCGCCGATGCACGAGGTGATGTGGTCGTAGCCGGGGAAGACGTCGGTGACGAGCGGCCCGAGCACGTAGAACGGCGCGCCGTGACAGACGGTGCGCTGCAGCTTCATGTTGAATTCGATCTGATCGAACGGGACGTGCCCCGGGCCCTCGACCATCACCTGACAGCCCTTGCGCCAGGCGCGCTCGGTCAGCTCACCGAGCGTGTAGAGCTCCGCGAGCTGCGCCTCGTCCGACGCATCGGCGAGCCCACCGGGGCGCAGTCCGTCGCCGAGCGAGAACGAGACATCGTGCTCGCGCATCAGGTCGCAGATCTCGTCGAACCACTGGTACATCGGGTTCTCTTCGCCGTGCACGAGCATCCACTTCGCGAGGAGCGAGCCGCCGCGCGAGACGATGCCGATCAGGCGCTTCTGCACGAACGCGAGGTGCGCGCGCAGCAAGCCCGCGTGGATCGTGAAGTAGTCGACGCCCTGCTCTGCCTGGTGGCGGAGCTCGGTCAGCACGGCCTCTTTGGTGAGGTCCTCGATCTTGCGGCCGATGATCATGGCGTAGATCGGCACGGTGCCGATCGGCACGGTGCTCGCCGCGATGATCGCGCCGCGCGTCGCGTTCAAGTCGCCGCCCGTCGAGAGGTCCATGACGGTGTCGGCGCCCCAGCGCTTGGCGAAGTGCATCTTCGCGACCTCCTCGTCGAGCGACGAGGAGACGGGCGAGGCGCCCATGTTCGCGTTGACCTTCGTGCGCGTCGCGCGCCCGATCGCCATCGGCTCGAGGCGATGCGCGAGGTGGTTCGTGTTCGCGGGGATGATCGTGCGCCCGGCGGCGATCTCGACGCGCAGCTGCTCCGCCGTGAGGTGCGGCTCGCGCGACGCGACGTGCAGCATCTCCTTCGTCACGAGGCCGAGGCGTGCGGACTCGAGCTGAGTCACCGGCACGAAGCCCGCGGGCGCGACGCCGATCGTGCGCCCCTGCGCGTCAGTCGTCGTCGACCAGCCGTCCGGCAGGAAGTCCCACGCGGTCTTCGTCGACGGCTGCGGCATCCCCGGTGTGTCGGGTGACGAGTAGCTCAGCGGACCGCCGAGATCAGGCGCGTTCGCGAAGGAGCCGGGGTTCGTACCGTCGCCGCGCGTGCTCGGGTTCGGAGCGCCGTGACGGGGGAGCTTGTGCTGAATGCGGTCGGTCATCGGGCCCTCTGTCGAGTCATGAGGGCGCGAGCGCAAGGGTGAAGCCCCGTGCCGCGTCGCCTTCCCTCCGCCGGTGCTAGCCGGGTCAGGTTCCACGGGTACTTCTCAGCGAGGCTCACCTGCGTGATCCCCGCGCCCCGAGCGAGGCGGCGACGCTAGCACGCGCAGGGGGGGCGGGTCATCGCGGGCGGCGACCTCCGCCTCGGTCGCGGACCCGTCCGCGCAGTCCGCCGCCGACGCGCGAGCACTCGCGGCGCCAGCCTCATGCCGCATACTGCGGGCATGAAGCTCGAGCGTCTCCCCGCCTGGGTGGTCGACAATGCGACGTCGGTTCGTCGCGAAGCCGAGCCGTACCGAGCGATGACGCCCGCGGCGCGCTGGGAGATCACCCACCGTTGCTGCCGCGCGGCGCTCTCCCTCCTGCGTCGGAGCCCGTACGCGGAGAGGGCGCTCACGCTCGTGGACCCGCTGCCGCCGAGCACGATCGAGGCGCTGGCGCGCCTGCGGGCACTTCGATGATGCCGGCGCTCGACGCGGCGGGCATCGCGCACGCGATCGGCGGCGCCTTGGCGCTGGGCGTGCACGGCGTGCCGCGCGGCACGCTCGACGTCGATCTCAACGTGTTCGTCTCTGAGGAGGGCCTCGGCGCCGTGTTCGACGTGCTGCGCAGCGTCGGGGTGACGCTCGACCCCGTGAGCGCGCTCAGCGCCGCGCGCACGCAGGGGATGTTCATCGGTGACCTCGACGGTATGCGCATCGATGTGTTCGTCCCGAGCATCCCGTTCTCCGACGAGGCCGGTCGCACGCGCGTGCGGATCGCGAGCCCTGACGGCGGAGCCGACTGGTTCCTCTCCGCCGAGGCGCTCGCGGTGTTCAAGCTGCTCTTCGCGCGCCCGAAAGACTTCGTCGATCTCGAACGTCTCCTCGCGGTGCAGGGCGCCGCCCTCGATCGAGCCTACGTACGACGGTGGATCGCCGAGATGATGGGCGACGACGAGCGCGTTCGGCGCTGGGACGCGCTCGTACGCGAGGCGGGCGGCGCTACGTAGCGGGGCGACCTCGACCTGGCCCGCCCCATTGAACGCGGCGAAGGGGCTACGGCCGCAGGACGTCGCAGCCCGCGTACTCGAGCTCGCCGTTCAGCGCGGCGGCGTCCGCGCCGGTGCCGACGAGGTGGCAAGCGGTCAGCGTCAGCACCGCGTAGGCCGCGTCTGCGTCGTAGTCGAGCGCGAGCGTGCAGGTCGCGCCGGGGCCGCCCGCGAAGGTCTCGCTCGCGCCGAAGGTCGCGGTGACGACGCCGCGCGGGACGCTCGGATCGTCGATCTGCACGGACAGCTCGCGGAGCCCGCGGTCGCCCGCCGGGACGGCGCCGGTGCGCGACACGCCGAGGCCGATCACGTCCGGGGTGCCCGCGGCGCCGACGCGGATCGTGCAGTGACCCGCCGTCGCACCCGAGGTCGGCGCGACGCGGTCGTCGTAGAGGCGCGTCTCGGTCGCGAAGGTGAACGAGCTCTCACCCCCCGCGAGCGTGCCGACGAGCTGCCCGCGCACGGTGAGCCCGGGGTCTTCACTGCTGCCGCAGCCGACGCCGACCAAGGCGAGCGCGGTGAGGACGACGGGGACCAAGCAGGTGCGGCAGAAGCGGGTCATGGCGGTTCTCTCGGGGTGGGAGTCTCGGAGCACGAGTCGAACGTTGAGCGAGAAGCGTGCCAGGGGCCGAGGCCCACGATCTTCGCACGATCCGTGGGTCGGCGACAGCGTGAGGCGCCGCGCGTTCACGCCCGACGCGCGGCCGTGTGACCGCGCGTTCACGTCCGCTGCGCCGCGGCCCGTGCTAAGCGTCCGCGCTGTGAGCGACCGCCCCCCGAGCAAGAACGCCCCGACCGACGTGGCCCCAGGCACGCCTCTGAACGCGCGCATCGAGGCGGCGATCACCCTGCTCGACTCGCTGATCGAGGACCGCGCGCTGCTCGTCAACGTCCCCGAAGACCTGCGACAGCGGCTCCTGATGTCCGCCGGCCGCGTCTCACGCCCGGTGCGAGGCGAGGCGCGCAAGCTCGCCAAGGCGTTCCGCAAGAAGGAGCGCGGCGACGTCCGCGCCGAGGACGAGGCGGTGCTCGACTCGACCGAGATCCGCACGCTGCGCCGCGCGCCGATCTTCCCGACGCCTGCGCTCGCGTCCCCCGCGCCTATCCGCGCGCTCGGCGGCGGCACGGGCGCCCGCAACGCCCCGCCCTCGCCCCACGACGCGAGCGGCGATCCGACGCGCGCGCTCCACGAGCCGCGCAAGTGCTACGTGTGCAAAGCGCCGTTTCAGCACGTGCACTTCTTCTACGATCAGCTCTGCGCCAAGTGCGCCGAGCTGAACTGGGAGAAGCGGCAGCAGACGGCGGACTGCCGCGGGCGCGTCGCCATCGTCACCGGGGCGCGCGTGAAGATCGGCTATCAGGCGTCGATCCTGTTGCTGCGCGCGGGCGCCGAGGTGCTCGCGACGACGCGCTTCCCGCAGGACGCCGCCGCGCGCTATGCGCGGGAGTCGGACTACGCCGAGTGGAAGGACAGAATCCACGTCTATGGCCTCGATCTGCGGCACACGCCGAGCGTCGAGGCGTTCGCCAAGCACGTGAACGACACGTACGAGCGGCTCGACTTCATCGTGCACAACGCGTGTCAGACCGTGCGTCGCCCGCCGGGCTTCTACACGCACCTGATGGACGCCGAGAAGGCCCCGCTCACGGCGCTCCCCGCGACCGAGCAGCGCGTGCTCGCGGGGCACGCGGCGCTGCTCGCGCGGCGCGAGCACCGGCACGACGCGGCGGCGCTCTCGCAGGTCCCGCTGCTCGACGAGGATCACGCGCCGACGGCGCTGCTCTTCCCCGAAGGGCAGCTCGATCAGGACCTGCAGCAGATCGACCTGCGCGCGGCCAACTCGTGGCGCCTCACGCTCGCGGACGTGCCGACGATCGAGCTGCTCGAGGTGCAGCTCGTCAACTCCATCGCGCCCTTCGTGCTGAGCGCGCGCCTCAAGCCGCTGATGCTGCGACACCGCACCTTCGACAAGCACATCGTCAACGTCTCGGCGATGGAGGGGCAGTTCTACCGCGAGCACAAGACGGACAAACACCCGCACACGAACATGGCCAAGGCCGCGCTCAACATGCTGACGCGCACGTCGGCGCCCGACTACGTGCAAGACGGCATTCACATGAACAGCGTGGACACGGGCTGGGTCACCGACGAGGACGCCGCCGCGCTCGCGGAGCGCAAGGTCGAGGTCCACGGCTTTCATCCGCCGCTCGACATCGTGGACGGGGCGGCGCGGATCATCGATCCGATCTTCCACGGCCTGAACACGGGCGAGCACCTCTGGGGCCTCTTCTTGAAGGACTACCGCGCCATTCCGTGGTGAGTTCCGGCGCGCGAAGGCGCTTGCCTTCGGCAGCGCGCCGTGCGCTCCTTTCCCCCTCACCAGCAAGGGGAAATGCATGGCACGGCAGATGGCGACGACGAACACCGGGCTTCCTGTCAACGTGACGGACGGCGGGCATCGCTTCATGGTCGGCGGGGACGCTTGCCACGCCTCGCTCGCGTGGACCGATCTCGACGGGGATGGCTGCATCGACCTCGTCGCCATCGCCACCGAGTCGGGCAACTACGAGGACACCGACCACGAGCTCGTCGCGGTCCACGTGCCGACTGGCAACGTCGGCTGGCGCGCGCTGCCGGGTGAAGTCTCCAAGCGCGTCGCCTTCGTCGACGGCGTGATCGTCGCCTCCACGCGCTCGGCGGAGCGCCTCGTCGGGCTCGAGCCGCGCACGGGCGCGAAGCTCTGGGACGTCGAGCTGTCCGACCGCCTCGAGGAGGACAACTTCGACGACGACGACTGCGCGCGCTCGATCCAGCCCCTCGGCGGAAACTACGCGGCGCTCCAGTGCAAGGACGACACCTATCACCTGCTCGACGCGCGCACGGGCCAGATGGTCAAGAGCGGCGAGGGCAAGTGGAAGGCGCTCGGCGGCGGCGTCCCCGGCGTCGTCGGGCTCGAGTTCGAGGACGACCGCCTCGAGATCTGGGACATCCCGCGCCTGACGAAGCTTACCGAGCTGAAGGACAGCTCCTCGGCGCGCATCGTGCCTGGCCCGGGATACTTCGCGCTGCTCCGGCACGGCGCCATCAGCAAGAACGGCGCGTATGGGCACGAGGCGCGCATCTTCGACAACGCGACGCTGAAGGAGCTCGGGCGCGCCACGCTCGTGCACGGCGGCGGGCCCGCCAAGCGCAGCGGCGACGACGACGACGACGACGGCGGGAGCATCAACCTCGGCAGCGGCGAGTTCGACGTGATCGGCGGCTGCATTCTCCCAGGAAATCGCCTGATCTTCGGCTCGCGCTACCACGACGAGGCGTACGTCGTCGACCTCGCCTCGGGCAAGACCTGCAAGACGCGCACGTTCCCGCCGCCGAAGCCGGGCTTCAAGTTTCGCTCGCTCGCCTACGTCGCGCCGGCGCTCGTCAGCGTGTGGGAGAAGGACAAGGGCACGTCCAAGCTGATCGCCGTCGGCCACGATCCGAACACGCTCAATCCCGTGTGGACTGCCGAGGATCTCGGCGGTCGCTCCGTAGATAAGGCGCTGCACGTCACCGACACTGCCGTGCTCATCCCGCGCAATCCGGGGAGCGACCAGAACGAGTATCACGCGCAGCTGAATCCGTGCGCGATTCGGCACCTCGACCCGAGCACGGGCGCGGTGATCACCGAGTATCCCGTCGAGGACGTGGAGTGCGTCGAGCTGCACGGCCACTTCCTCTGCGGCGCGCCCACCTACTTCAGCGGTGGACTGCCGATCGTCCACGACACGTACAACCGCACTCGCGTGCTCTGACTATGCTGCGGGCAGGCAGATGCGGAGCGCCCGCCCGCCCTCCGGTTGCGCTACATTGGTCCTCGAGAGGCAAGAAGATACATGATCGACCTCGATTTGCTCACAGCGGTTCACGTTCAGCAGGCGCTTGCGACGCTCGATCAGCCCGCAAAAGGGGCACCGGAGATGCCGGCTGAACATGGGTTCGAGGTCGCCGGGCGCAATTGCTCTCCAAGGGAACTGGTCCGTACGGCGGTCGCCATGGCCTTTGGCGGCATCCCCGACTCACGCGAGGTGCCCGTGGACGACCCAACGGCCATCGCCCACCTCGCGCGCCTCGGCTTCGCTGTCGCTGAATCCACGACACCGGACCGCGCTGAGACAGACGAAGCGGATGTCACTCAGGATCCTGCGCGGGTGAAGGCGGCGTGGGAGCGAATGTACCCCGATCCCGACCAACGCCTGGCCGTGGCGCGCCTCGTCGCGGACAGCCTCGCGATCGCCCATTCGGAGAATCCTGCAGGCTGGCTCACGTCACTGCGCAGTTCCTCCAAAATCCACATCACCTACGGTCGCCTCATCGCCATCTGGCTGGCACCAGGGCGCATCAGTATGAGTTGCGATGAGAAGGCGCTCTCCGAGGGCGAGCGCGAACAACTCTCCAACGTCGCCTCACGCGAGGATATCAACTTTCGCACGGCCCCAGGATTCGTGGCGTACCGACTCAAGGCTGAGGACGTCGCGAGCGTACGAGATCTTCTCCTGCGTGCCCAGCGGCCCCTCATTGAAAAAGGGCAACGTGACGTGCGGCAAACGCCGTACGCCTATGGGCATACGCGAGCGATTCCCATCTATCTCTCTGAGCTCCTAAGGACTACTGTGCAGCAACCG
>CAIUAC010000015.1 GCA_903896985.1 uncultured Sandaracinus sp. | reverse complement strand
CGTAATGCCACTGGATGACGCCGCTCTGCGCGTCTACGTTCGGCCACGGGTTCTTGGTCTTGCCCTGCTCGGTCAGCACGCCCGGCGCGACCTTGTAGATCGTGTTGACGAGCTTGAAGAGCTTGTCGTCCGGGAGGTGCTTGAGACAGAACTCCATCTGCGACGTGTAGCGCGGGTCGGTCTTGCGAAGGACCGCGTGCCCGTAGCCCGGGATGACCTTGCCGGCGTTGAGGGTGTCCCAGAGCGCCTTCTTGACGTTCTCCTCGGTCGGCTCTTCGCCGCCGAGCTTGCCCTCGAACTCCTTGATCCAGGTGAGGACCTCCTGGTTCGCGAGGCCGTGGAGCGGGCCCGCGAGGCCGTTGAGGCCGGCGCTGAACGCGTAGTACGCGTCCGAGAGCGTCGAGGCGACGAGGTGCGTCGCGTGCGCGCTGACGTTGCCGCTCTCGTGGTCGCTGTGGAGGATGAAGTACATGCGCGCGACGTCGTCGTACGGCTTCGCGATGCCCATCATGTGGGCGAAGTTGGCGCCGAGATCGAGGTCGTAGTTCGGCGCGATGATGTCGCCGTTCTTGTACTTCCAGCGGTAGATGAAGGCCGCGATCTCGGGGAGCTTGGCGAGGAGGTCGCACGAGTCCTCGTACATCGGGTCCCAGTAGTCGGGCTTCTTCATGCCGCTCTGGTAGCCGGCGGCGAACTTGCTCTCCTGCTCGAGGGCGAGCACGGCGGTCGAGAGCATGGCCATCGGGTGCGCCTGCTTCGGCATCGCCTTCAGGATGTCGAACACGTACGCGGGCACCTTCGCGCGCGCCTTGAAGTCGAGGCGGACCTCCTCGGCCTCCTCGGCCGTCGGGATGTCGCCCGTCAGCATGAAGTACCAGAACGACTCGACCGTCGGGTACTCGGCGCCATCGAGCTTCGGCAGGGCGGCGAAGGTCTCCGGGATGTTCTTGCCGCGGAAGCGGATGCCCTCCTGCGGATCGAGGTAGGAGATGTCCGTGACGAGACAGCGCACATCGCGCGCCCCGCCGATGCACTGGTCGATGGTCACCTCATCGATGACGACCTTGCCAAACTCCTTGGTGAGCTTGGTGGTGCGCGGACGATGCTCCTCGATCTTGGCCAGCAGTTTCGTCTTGAGTGCGGTCACAGTCGTCTCCATCAGCAGGTGTCCCTCCGGGGAGGGGAGGGACGGTTGGGTGTGGCGTTGGCGGGCTCGTCTCGGCCGACCCGGGGAGGCCCATCACTTAGGCTCGGATCCCACGCTCGTCACGCCGATAGCACCCTCACGGAGCACGCGAGGTATGCACCCAGCGGCGACTTGCCAGACCGCGCGTGACGAGTCCTGCATCTGGGCTTGCCTCTCGGTCGTAGCCGTGTGGGACGGCAGCCGACGTGTCGCCTCTCGTCCGCCGACCACCCGCGCTGCCTTGACGGCCCCGCGCGCGTGCGCATGGTGCCGCCCGCTGCTGGCCACCTTCCACGTTTCGGCCAGCGAGGAGCCCGTTCCTGATGGAGAACTCGCCTGTTCAGAGCCCGCCCGTTCAGAGTCCGTCCGCCGAGAGCGCGGTGCCTCCCGAGGAGCACCGCTTCGAGGCGGAGGTCGACGCCGTCCTGCGGCTCGTCATCAACTCGCTCTACTCGAACAAGGAGATCTTCCTCCGCGAGCTGATCTCGAACGCGTCCGACGCGCTCGACAAACTGCGCTTTCGCGCCCTGACCGAGACGCACCTCGTCGCGGAGGGCACCGCCCTCGGCGTCCGCCTCGATCCGGACGAGGCGCAGAAGACGCTGACGCTCGCCGACAACGGCGTCGGGATGTCGAAGGAGGAGCTTCAGAAGAACCTCGGCACGATCGCCAAGAGCGGCACCCGCGAGTTCCTCGCGCGGCTCGAGGCGGCGCAGAAGAGCGGCGTCAGCCAGATCGGCCAGTTCGGCGTCGGCTTCTACAGCTCGTTCCTCGTCGCCGATCACGTCGAGGTGATCAGCCGCGCGGCGGGCACGGAGGACGCGTGGAGGTGGTCGTCCGACGGGCAGGGCACGTTCCGCCTCGAGCCCGCGACGCGCGCCGAGCAGGGCACCTCGGTGGTGCTGCACCTCAAGGACGAGCACCTCGAGTACCTGAAGGGCTGGGAGCTCGAGCGGCTCGTGCGCGCGTACAGCGACTACCTCAGCTGGCCGATCGAGCTCCGGAACGAGCCGAGCAAGGCAGAGGACGACGACGCTGACGAGAGCAAGCCCGCAGAGGGCGAGTCTGCGGAGGCGGCGCCGGTCGAGCCCGAGCCCGCGTATCGGCGCGTCAACAAGGGCACCGCGCTCTGGCAGCGCTCACCGAAGGAGGTGACGAAGGAGCAATACGAAGAGCTCTATCAGCACCTCTCGCACGACTGGGAGCCGCCGCTCGCGTATCGGCACTTCAAGATCGAGGGGACGACCGAGTTCAGCGGCGTCGTGTTCATCCCGCGCCGCGCGCCGAACGATCTCTTTTCGCCGGACTCCAAGCACGGGCTGCGCCTGCACGTGAAGCGCGTCTTCATCATGGAGGACGCCGACGCGCTCGTGCCGAAGTGGCTGCGCTTCGTGCGCGGCGTCGTCGACAGTGAGGATCTGCCGCTCAACGTCAGTCGCGAGCTGCTGCAGGACTCGCGACTCACGAAGACGATCCGCGGGCAGGTCGTCAAAGCCGTGTTGGACTTGCTGAGCGAGGTCGCGAAGGAGCGCCCGGACGACTACGCGCTCTTCTGGAAGACGTTCGGCGCGGTGTTCAAGGAGGGGCTGCACTTCGAGCCCGAGCAGGCGAAGAAGCTGCTCCCTTTGCTGCGCTACGAGACGACGAAGAGCGACGGTTTGACGAGCCTGTTCGAGGTGAAGTCGCGCATGAAGGAGGGGCAGAAGTCCCTCTATTACGCGCTCGGCGAGTCGCGCGCGCAGCTGACGCAGAGCCCGCTGATCGAGGGCCTGAAGAAGCGCGACCTCGAGGTCGTGCTGATGACGGATCCCGTCGATGGTTGGGCCGTGCACGGGCTGCACGAGGTCGAGGGCACGCCGCTCGTCGACGCGTCCAAGGCTGGCGGGGAGGCCGAGGGCGAGGTCGACGCCGCGAAGAAGACCGGGCAAGACGAGCACACGAAGGCGCTCCGTGACGCGATGCGCGCGCGGCTCGCCGAGCACGTCTCGGAGGTGCGCGTCTCGACGCGCCTCAGCGACTCGCCCGCGTGCCTGGTGTCGCCCGCAGGCGGCCTGCCGCCGCACCTCGAGCGCCTCTTGCGCGCGAGCCAGCCCGACGCGCCGAAGCCGAAGCGCGTCCTCGAACTGAACGCCGAGCACCCGCTCGTCACGGGTCTCGTCGCGCTCGCCGGCAAGAGCGCCGATGAGCCGGCGCTCCACCGCTTCATCGACCTCGTCTACGCGCAGGCGCTCCTCGCCGAGGGCAGCCCGCCCGAGAACCCCGCAGAGCTCGCGCGCGCGATGGGCGAGCTGCTCGTCGAGTCGGTCAGTCGGGCGTAGGCGCGGCGCACGGCATCCTCACCCCCGCACCGGTTTCGCCGGGCGCGTTCGCCCCTCTCCCTCGACGGGAGAGGGGCGAGCGGACGCGGTTTGCGCAGCGTGGGGGAGAGGACGCCGCTGAAGGCGCGGTTGCTTGTCCCATAGACGCTCCTGTCTTACGCTCGTCTTACTCGAGGAGCGTGAGCCGATGAGAGTCCGCATTTCCACGAAGGGGCAGTTCGTGCTCCCGCGCGCCGTTCGCGAGGCGCG
>CAIUAC010000014.1 GCA_903896985.1 uncultured Sandaracinus sp. | reverse complement strand
GATGGCGCAGATGGTCGAGTCGATGGGGAAGATCCGCGCGGCCGCCGAGGGCACCGCGGAGATCATCCGGGACATCAACGAGATCGCGTTCCAGACGAACCTGCTCGCGCTCAACGCGGCCGTCGAGGCGGCGCGCGCGGGTGATGCGGGCCGCGGCTTCGCGGTCGTCGCAGAGGAGGTCCGCAACCTGGCCCTCCGCTCGAAGGACGCGGCGAAGAAGACCGAGGAGCTGATCAAGCAGTCGGTCAAGCTCGCCGAAGAGGGCGGCGCGATCTCGCACGCCGTCAACGGCAACCTCGCCGGCATCGTGACCTCGGTCGGCAAGGTCACGGACATCGTCGGCGAGATCGCGGTCGCGAGCCAAGAGCAGGCGCGCGGCGTCGATCAGGTCAACAAGCCCATCTCGCAGATGGAGCAGGTCGTGCAGCAGTCTGCGGCCAACTCCGAGGAGACCTCGTCGTCCGCCGCTGAGCTCTCGAGCCAGGCGCAGGACCTCGCGGCGCTCGTCGGGTCGTTCCAGCTCGGCTCAGGGCACGGCGCCGTCCGCAGCACCGCGTCGAGGAAGGCGGCCTCCCCGCCGCGCCTCGCGACGCCCCCCAACCGCAGGCTCCCCACCAAGGCCGCGCCCCAGGGCGCGAGCAACAACGGGCACGCGCAAATGCGCCCGGAGGACCTCATCCCGATGGACCAGGACCCCGATTTTCGGGAGTTCTGACCCCGCGTTGAGAGTCTGAACTTCGCCAGCGACTGACGGCCTGCAGAGGAGAGCGACGACCATGAATGAGCGCACGCTACGAGCCGTGATGGAGGAGATCAGCGCGACCGCCATGATGGCGGACGTCGCTGACCACGAGTCGCTCGAGGCGCTCATTCCGCTCTTCGATGAGCTTCGCCCCCTCGCTGCGGGCGCGTCGAGCGCCTTCAGCGAGGGCGCCGACGCCGCCTTTCGCCGCCTGACGCTGCTGCTCGACGGACCGAACGTCAGCGCGGCGTCGAGCGGCAAATCCAAGAAGGGGCGCAAGCCGAAGACCGACTCGCAGGCTGCGCTCTTCGATCCCGAGGAGACTCTGCAGCAGTTCCTCCTCGACCTCGATCGCTTGCAGAAGTTGCTCGACGCGCCGCCCCGGCCATCTCAGCCTCCGGCCGTGAACGCTCCCACGAGTGCCGCCCCTGAGGCGTCGAACAAAGGCGGAGCGATCGTGCTCCCGGACTGGGTCGAGCAAGCCACGCTCGACGAGTACATCTCCTCTCAGCTCGCCTCGCTCGACGAGCTGGAGGCCGAGATCCTCGCGCTCGAGAAGGGCGGCCCCGACCGGCTCGCGACCCTCAAGCGCCGCCTCCACACGATGAAGGGCGAGGCGGGAGTCGTCGGGCTGGACCCGCTCGCTCACGTCTGCCACGCGGTCGAGGACTTCCTCGACCTGCCGATGCCGATCGAGGAGCAGGTCGCGCGGCTGCTCCAGGTCAAGGACTGGATCGCCCAGACCGTCGAGGCGTACGCCGTGCTCGAGCACCCGGAGACGCCCGCCGAGACGGTCATGGCGATGCTGCGCGCGCCTGCGCCGGCGCCGCTGCACAGGGTCGCCGTGCCCGCGGCGCCGAGCGCGCCGACGCTCGCGGCGATGCGCGAAGCGACGCCCGCCGAGCGCAAAGAGGAGCCTTTCTTCGCGAGCGTATCCGAGGGGCTTCACGCCCTCGACGACCACGCCTCCGTGCCGCTCCCGCCGCCCTCTGCGGTGCCCGCCGCGCCGGTGAGCACGCCGTTCGCCGCAGCGGGTTCGGCGCCGCCGGCGCCGCATTGGGATGCCGAGACCATCGAGATGGTCGGCGAATTCCTCGCGGAGGCTCTCGAGGGGCTCGCGCACTGTGACCAAGCCCTGCTGACGATCGAGCAGGACGGCGCGACCGCGGATCTCGTCAACGGGCTGTTCCGGAATTTCCACAACATCAAGGGCACCTCGGGCTTCTACGAGCTGACCGAGATCACGCGCGTCGCCCACGCGACGGAGACGCTGCTCGACAGGGTTCGCGGCGGCAAGCTCGAGCTGCAAGGGCAGGTGCTCGACGCCGTCCTCGACGCCACCGAGCTGACACGCGCGCTGCTCGACAATGTGCGCAACGCGATCTCGACCGGCGGCGACGTCGCCTCGAGCGACGAGCTCGGCGACATGATCGCCGTGCTCGTCGCGGCGACCGAAGGACGCCTCCCGCCGGCAGAGCCGGTCGCGCCGGCGACCCCTGGCGCTCGCCTCGGCGAGATCCTCGTGCGGCGCGGCAGCGTGAAGCCCGCCGAGATGGCGTCCGCGCTCCAGGCTCAGCAGACCTCCGGCTTGCGGCTCGGCGAGCAGCTGGTCGCCGAGGGCGTCGTGCGACCGAAGGAGGTCGCCGAGGCGCTGCGCTCGCAGAAGGCGTCGGGCGCGCAGGCCGCGGTGATCAAGGAGACCATCCGCATCGACGTCGACCGCGTCGACAGCCTCGTCGAGATGATCGGCGAGCTCGTGATCGTGCAGTCGCTCGTCAGCAACATGACCGAGATTCAGGGCATCTCGTCCCTGAAGGCGCGCACCTACCTCGGGCAGCTGACGAAGATCACGCGCGACCTGCAGGGCGTCGGGCTGCGGATGCGCATGATGCCAGTCCGCGGCGTCTTTCAGAAGATGTCGCGCATGGTCCACGACCTCTCGCGCAAATCGGGCAAGGAGGTGCGGATCGTGCTCTCGGGCGAGGACGTCGAGATGGATCGCGGCATGGTCGACCTCCTCGGCGACCCGCTCGTGCACATGATCCGCAACGCCGTCGATCATGGCATCGAGTCCGCGGAGGACCGCAAGAAGACCGACAAGCCCGCGGTCGCGACGGTGCGCCTCTCGGCGTTCCACGAGTGCGGCAACATCGCGATCGAGGTCGCCGACGATGGGCGCGGGCTCAACCGCGACGCCATCCTCGCCAAGGCGCGCGCGCAGGGGATCGTGCCCCCGGGCGTCGAGCCCTCCGACCCCGAGATCTTCGCGCTGATCTTCGCGCCGGGCTTCTCGACGGCGAAGCAAGTCACCGAGATCTCCGGGCGCGGCGTCGGGATGGACGTCGTCAAGCGACAGATCGAGAGCATGCGCGGGCGCGTGATGATCTCGAGCACGCCGGGGCGCGGCGCGAGCTTCAAGCTCGTCTTGCCGCTGACCCTCGCGATCATCGACGGGATGCTCATCGCCTGCGGCGAAGAGCGCTACATCATCCCAACGCTCTCCATCGTCGAGTCGATTCAGCCTCAAGCCACTCAGCTCTTCTCGTCGCCCAACCGCGGCGAGATCCTCAACCTGCGCGGCGAGATCCTGCCGCTCGTGCGCCTCGATCGAATGCTCGACATCCCGAACGCCAAGCAAGACCCGACGCAGGCGCTCGTCGTCGTGCTCGACAGCTTCGGGCACAGGCTCGGGCTCGTCGTCGACGACGTGCTGACGAAGCAGCAGGTGGTGATCAAGAGCCTCGGCGCGGAGCTGCAAGGCAATCACTTCGTCTCGGGTGCAGCGATCCTCGGAGACGGGCGCGTCGGCTTCATCCTCAACGTGCAGGAGATCGGTCGCCTCTTCGGCGACGCCCACCGCAACGCGGGGAGCGGCGGGACGAAGCCCGACTCTCAGGGAGACACCGTCGAGGCCTGAGCCTCCGCGGAGCTGCACCCCATGGAACACAACGTCTTCACTCGATTTTGTGATCTGGCCTACGACAAGGCCGGTATTTACCTGCGCGAGGGCAAGGAAGCCCTCGTCGCGACGCGCGTGGCCAAGCGGGTCAAGGCGCTCGGTCTCGACGGCGAGCGCGCCTATCTCGAGTACCTCGAGAAGGACGCGACGGGTGACGAGCTCGTCGCCTTCCTCGACGCGGTCACCACCAATTACACCTTCTTCTTCCGCGAGCCGGAGCACTTCGACATCCAGGCGCAGCTGATGAAGCGTTGGGCCGCGCAGGGGCCGCGCCCCTACCGCATCTGGTGCGCGGCGTCCTCGACGGGCGAGGAGCCCTACGCGATCGCGATGACAGCGCGCGAAGCCGTTGGCGAGGACGTCGACTTGCGGATCCTGGCGACTGACCTGTCGACGCGCGTGCTCGCGACCGCGCGCGCGGGGGTCTATGGCGCGGACCGCCTCGAGAAGGCGAGCAAAGAGGTCGTGCGCAAGTACTTCAAGCGCGCGCCGGACAACGCGCGCGGCGAGCGCGTCTACTCGGTGACACCCGAGGTCCGCGAGCACTTGGTGTTCAAGCGCTTGAACCTGTCGAAGCCGCCCTTCCCGATGAAGGGACCGTTCGATCTCGTGTTCTGCCGCAACGTGATGATGTACTTCGACCTCACCGTCCGACAGCGGTTGGTCAACGACATCGAGCGCCTGATGGGTCCGGAGAGCGTCCTGTTCATCGGGCGCTCCGAGACCCTCGGCGGACTGAAGACCAACCTCGTCGCGCTCTCCGCAGCGACCTACTGCTGGCCCGACAATCCCCTGCTCGAGGGCGGACGGATAGGTGGCAAATGAGGAATGAAGGACTCGGGCGGGACCGCGCGGCGCGGACGGTCGTCGTGCACGTCGCCGACATCAAGGTCAGCCGCGATCCGGGCGACGAGATCGTCACCTACGCCCTCGGTTCGTGCATCGCCGTCGTCCTCTTCGATCCCATTCGGCAGGTCGGCGGGATGATCCACTACATGCTGCCGCTCTCGCAGATCAACCCAGAGAAGGCGCGCGACAATCCCGCGATGTTCGCCGACACCGGCGTGCCGCTCCTCTTCGAGAGCGTCTATGCAGCCGGTGGCAAGAAGGCGGACCTCGTCGTCAAGGTCGTCGGGGGCGGCGCGCCGCTCGGGGACAACAGCCTCTTTCAGATCGGGCAGCGTAACTACACCGTGCTCCGCAAGATGCTGTGGAAGAGCTCCGTGCTGATCGCGGCGGAGGACGTCGGCGGCGCGATTCCGAGGACGGTGAGGCTCCAGATCGCCACCGGCCGCGTCACCGTGCAATCGGGTCAGCAGGAGAAGGAATTGTGAGAGGCGCGATGAGAATACCGCTCTCGGAAGCAGGAGGAACACCGTGGCTCTAAGAGTGCTCATCGTGGATGACTCATCGATCGTTCGCGCCGTGGTCAAGAAGGCCATCTCGATGTGCGGAGTCGAGGTCTCGACGCTGCACGAGGCCGGGGATGGAAACGCCGCCTTGCTGGTGCTCGGGAGCCACGCGGTCGACATCGTGTTCTCCGATCTCTCGATGCCCGGCATGGACGGCAACACGCTGATCGCGCGCATGGCAGAGGGGGAGTCGACTCGGCACATTCCCGTCGTCGTCATCTCGGCAGCTCCGAACGTGCAGACTCACGTCAAGGACGGCAGCGCCGCGGGAGTGCAGGCGTACATTCGAAAGCCGTTCCGCCCCGAGGACTTCCGCTCGGTCCTCGAGAGCGTGCTGCCGCAGGTCGGGAAGGTGAGCCATGCAAGCTGATCCCGTGCTCGACCTCCTGCGCGAGACGACGCCCCGCATCCTCGAGCAGGTCGCGTTCGTATTCGCGGACCTCACCGACGAGGCGGAGCCCTTCACAGGCGACGTCCTCGAGGCGGACATCGACTTCAACGGACCGATGGTCGGCACGCTGCGTTTGACCACCTCAGCGGCGTGCGCGGCGAACCTCGCGGCGAGCTTGCTCGGCGTCGAGGCGGACGATCCCGCGATCGACAAGTACGTCTCGGACGTCCTCGGCGAGACGCTGAACATGCTGTGCGGCGCCGTGCTGCTGCAGCTCTTCGGCGCCGTGGACTCGACCCACTCGGGCGTTCCCTTCGTCAGAGCCCGTCCGGCGAACGACACCTCCGTGCCGTTCGAGGCGGTGTCGTTCGTCACCGACGACGGCCACCGGATTGACGCGGGCGCGGTGTGGCGAAAGAGGGAGTCGTGATCAAGGTCCTCGTCGTCGATGACTCAGCGGTCGTCCGGCAGGTGCTCCAGAACGTCCTGCGGAGCGACCCTGAGATCGAGGTCGTCGGAGTTGCCGCCGACCCGTATGTCGCGCGCGACATGATCGTCGCGCTCAAGCCGGACGTCATCACGCTCGACATCGAGATGCCGCGCATGGACGGCATCACCTTCTTGCACAAGCTGATGAAGTACTACCCGATCCCCGTGATCATCGTCTCGTCGCTGACCCCCGCGGGCAGCCGCATGGCGATGGAGGCGCTCGCGGTCGGTGCGATCGACGTGATGTGTAAGCCGGGCGCCGCGTACACCGTCGGCGACATGGCGGGCGAGCTCACGGAGAAGGTCAAAGCCGCCGCGGCGGTCGACGTCGCGCGCTCGGCGCGCCTCGCCGTGCTGACGTCGTGTGGGCAGCCCCTGCCGGCGCTCTCGCAGACGACGCACATGGTCGTCGCGATCGGCGCCTCGACCGGCGGCACGGTCGCGCTCGAGGCGATCCTCCGCGTCATGCCGCCGAACTCGCCCGGCATCGTGATCACGCAGCATATGCCGGAGTACGTCACCAAGAGCTTCGCGATGCGGCTCAACGATCTCTCCCCGATGGCCGTCCGCGAGGCGGAGACGGGCGACTCGGTCGTCGCCGGCGTCGCGCTGATCGCCCCGGGTGGCAAACACCTGCTCTTGCGCCGCTCGGGCGCGCGGTATTTCGTCGAGGTCAAAGAGGGGCCGCTCGTCAACCGACACCGCCCCTCGGTGGATGTGATGTTTCGCTCGGTCGCGCAGGTCGCAGGCCGCAACGCGGTCGGCGTGATCCTGACGGGCATGGGAGGCGACGGCGCGAAAGGCCTGCTCGCCATGCGCAACGCCGGCGCGGCGACCATCGGACAGGACGAGGCGAGCTGTGTCGTCTACGGAATGCCGAAGGTCGCGTTCGACCTCGGCGCGGTCGAGGAGCAAGCGGCGCTCGACGATGTGCCACGTCGTATTCTGCGGCGGGTCGCTGCGGCCAACTGACCTTTCGACGAGGTAGACGATGAAATTCCAGACTCTGCTGCTGGCCGTGGTGGCGTTGAGTGCGCCTCTGACCTCCAGCGCGCGCGCGTCGGCTGATGACTCCGGGACTGCCCCCACCTACCACCTGTTCGCGCCCGTGCCGCGGAGCGCGATGCGTCCGCTGAGCACGGACCGGCCGGACACGACCGAGAGCCCCTATACGGTGGACGCGGGGCACTTCCAGATGGAGATGGACGTCGCCGTGCTCGCCATCGCCAACCGGGGCGGCGCACACGCTCGGGAGGTCGATCTCGCCGCGGTGAACTTGAAGCTCGGGCTCACGAGTTTCACGGACCTGCAGCTGATCCTGGAGCCATACCAGCTGAGCACGGTCCGATCGGGGAGCACCGCGTCGGTCTCGGAGGGCTACGGCGCGACGACGGCGCGCTTGAAGTTCAACGTCTATGGGAATGACGGTGGGAGCACTGCGCTCGGACTGATGCCGTACGTCAGCTACGCGCATGGCGTGACGGAAGGTGGCCTGATCGTCGACTTCGGCGCGTCCCTGCCGGGCGACTTCAGCCTCGGCGCGATGCTCGAGACAGACCTCGTTCACCTCGACTCTGGGCGCTACGGAGTCGAGGAGCTGACGAGCCTCACGTGCGGTCACGCGCTCATCGGCGTGATGAGCGCCTATGTGGAGCTCGCGGCAACGCTGACCGCTTACGACGTCGCGGCGTCACTGCTCGCGGTGAACGGGGGCTTGACGTTCGCGGTGAACGACGACGTACAGCTCGACACGGGCGTGCGGGTCGGCGCGGTCGGTGAGCAGAGCGACGTCGAGGCGTTCGCCGGCGTCAGCGCGCGCTTCTGAGGCGCTGCGCCCTCAGAAGATGAGCACGTAGGAGGCGCCTAGCCCGTTCGGGACGATCGCCTCTTGCAGCGGCGCGCTGCCGGGCGTGGCGTCGGCCGTGCGGCGCACGCCCGCGCGGTAGTGAAAGAGCCAAGGCACGAGCAAGCCGACGAGCGTGCCGACGCCCGCGCCGACGAGCACATCGCTGAGGTAGTGGCGGTCCGCCATCATGCGGAGTCCGCCGACGAACGCCGCGACCGTGTAGCCTGCCGCGCAGGGCACGGCTGGAGAGATGCCATAGAGCGGCATATTCAGGTGATGCATGCACTGCGCGCTCGCGGCGGCGAAGGCTTGCGAGGTGTGTCCGCTGAAGAAGCTGCGGTGTCGATCATTGCCATTGCAGGCGGCCGAGTCGGGGCTCTCTGCGGGGTTGTCGCAGTTGCGGCCATAGGGGCGTTCACGACCTGCGAGCGCGGTCGTGATGCCTTGCAGCGCCGAGGTGATCGTCTGCACTTCGGTGTCGATCAGCATCATCTGCGCGGCGGTCCCGGGCTGACCGTGCACGCCCCAGGCGACGACCAGCGGGTCGATCAGCGCCTCGTAGGACCAGAGCCCGAGGACGAGCAGATCACTGACCGTCGCGGCGGTGCTGCGCGTGCCAGACGTCGAGAGTCGAAACAGGTCGCGGAAGGTCTCGTCGAAGGGATTCGTCGCGGTCTCGTGGGGGCGCGGCGGCACGAAGACGAAGCCGACCGTCGCTGCGGCGGCGACGCCCG
Organism: uncultured Sandaracinus sp.; assembly: GCA_903896985.1. Classification (GTDB taxonomy): domain Bacteria; phylum Myxococcota_A; class Polyangia; order Polyangiales; family JADJQN01; genus CAIUAC01. Next base: position 3,129 of record CAIUAC010000014.1, on the reverse strand, counting down.
TCGCGACGCCCTCCCAGAGCGAATAGTGCGCAAAGCGCGCGTTGAAATCGAGCGGGTCGGGCGCGACCTGCGCAGCGGCGCTCGACGTCAGCAAGAGGGCCAAGAGCGCGGCGCACATCGCGGTGATTCGGCTCATGTGGCGCGCCTCGCGAGGTAGTCGATCAGGTCGATCTTCGTGATGACGCCGACGATGCGCCCGTCGTCGCCGAGCACGATGGCCATGCGCGCGCCGCTGAGCAGGCTCTGCACGAGCTCGAGCTTGGTGTTCGCCGTCACGGTCGCGTAGTCGCTCTCGGCGAGCATCCCGACGGGGCTGTCGAGCGAGTGCTCGCCGCTGACGAGATAGCGCAGCATATCGACCTCGGCGACGGCGCCGAGGAGCTTGTCGCCCTCGAGCACCGGAAGCTGCGAGATGCCGTGCGCCTTCATGCGCCCGATGACGTCGCGCACGCGGTCGATCGAGCGCGCGAAGATGACGTCGCTCGTCTTCCCCTTGAGCACGTCGGACACCATGCCGAGGCCCGGATGCTCCTCGAGAAAGCCGTTGTCGCGCATCCAGTCGTCGTTGAAGATCTTCGAGAGGTAGTGGCTCGCGCCGTCGGGAAGGAGCACGACGATGTTCTCCTTCTTCTGCGTCTGCCGCGCGTACTTGAGGGCGCCCGCGACGGCCGCGCCCGACGAGCCGCCGACGCAGAGCCCCTCGAGGCGCACGAGGTCGCGCGCCATCAGGAAACACTCCTTGTCGTCGACGCGCACCACCTCGTCGAGGAGCCGCAGATCGAGCGTCGTCGGGAAGAAGTCCGCGCCGATGCCCTCGACCTTGTAGGTGAAGGGGCTGGTGACGCGGCCCGACTTCACGAAGTCGTAATAGAGCGAGCCGATCGGGTCGACGCCGACGAGCTGAACGCCGGGCTTGCGCTCGCGCAGATAACGCCCGGTGCCCCCGAGCGTGCCGCCCGTGCCGAGCCCCGCGACGAGGACGTCGATCTCGCCGCCCGTCTGCTCCCAGAGCTCCGGACCCGTGGACTGATGATGCCCACCGGGGTTGTCCGGGTTGTGCGCTTGATTCGCGTAATAGGCATTCGGCGTCTCGGCGGCGAGGCGCTTGGCGACCTCGAGATAGCTGCGCGGGTCGTCGTGCTCCACCGCCGTCGGGCAGACGACGACCTTCGCGCCGAACGCGCGCAGAGTGGCGATCTTCTCGGACGACATCTTGTCTGGCATCACGAAGACGCACTTGTAGCCGCGGACGGCGGCGACCATCGCCAGCCCGGCGCCCGTGTTGCCGCTCGTCGCCTCGACGATCGTGCCGCCCGGCCGTAGCTCGCCGCGCGCCTCCGCTTCGTCGATCAAATACGGCGCCATCCGGTCCTTCGTGGAGCCGGATGGATTGAGGAACTCGCACTTCACGTAGACGTCGGCGGCGACGTCCGCCGCGAGGCGGTTGAGCTTGACGAGCGGCGTGTTGCCGATGGCCTGAAGGATCGTTGGGACCGCGCCGCGCATCATGGGGAGTGCCTCCGTCGGGCCGCAGCGCGAGCCGCCGCGCGACGGCGGGAATGTAGCAGGCCCGTCCAGGCCGCACGTCGCGTGCGCCCCCCATCAGCTATGTTCGACGCGTGACTCGCCGCGATGCCGTCGCAGACCGACTCGCCGCCGTCGAGCGCGCGCGGGCTCAGCTGATCGGGCGCGGGCTCGCGCGGAGCGCGACGCTGAGCGGGGACGACGCGGCGTATTTCCTCGCCGCCGAGGTGACCGCGGTGCTCGAGCATCGGCGCGGCGTCGTGCTCTTGCCGTCTGCGCTGACGGAGCGCGAGGTCGCAGGGTGGCGAGAGAGAGAGCGGCTCGCGCTCGAGAACCTCGAGCTGCACCCGCGGGCGGGCGCGCTCGTGCTGCTCGACGAGGGGGCGCGCATCGGCACGGTCTGCTTCGACGACTTCGAGGGCTGGGCGCCTTATGCGCAGGTGTCGAGCCTCTACGTCGAGCCCGCGAGGCGCGCGCGCGGCGTCGCGGCGGACCTGCTCGACGCGATGCAGGCGCTGCTCGCGCCGCCCTACGACGGGCTCGCGCTGACGACCTACTGGAGCTGGCCGCGCGCGGTGCGGTTCTACTTGCGGCATCGCTGCACCGTGCGGCAGTGGAAGCACGCGCTCGTGTTCCTGTGGCGCCGCGACGAGGTGCGCTGGGACGTGCGCTTCGACGAGGGCCGCGCGACGTTCGAGTGGACGCGCGCGGGGCAGCCGTCGCGCGTGTGGAGCGCGCGGCGAGCCGGGGACTGGCTCGAGTGGACGGAGCCGAGCGCCTCCGCGACGGGGGAGCACGACGCGGACTGGTACGACGCGACGATGACCTTCGCCGTGGTGCTCGCGAGCCGCGGTTGGCCGCTCGCGCGGAGCGCCGAGACCCTCGCGCACGGCGTGCGCTGGTCGGAGCGCGGCTATCCCGAGGGGCTCGCGCAGAGGCTCGAGCGCTGGGAGGCGATCGATCGCGCGCGCGGCTTCTTGCTCGAGACGCCGCGCCTGCCGGGGCTGCCGTACCGCGACGCGAGCGAGCTCGAGGACGAGTGAGCGGGCGTCGGCAGGCGTCGCAGGCGCGAGCCGCGCACATCCGTCCGCCGCGCTGCCGGATTTCCGGCCACCCATCGCTCCCCTCGGGCGCGGGGCTGCGGGAACCGCGTGAGCCCAGGCGTTTGAGCGTGCGCCGCGGTGCGGCACAGGCCTTGCGTTGCGCTCAGTCCAAACAAGACTCGACGGCCTCGGGAGGCAGCGGATGAAGCGTGTGATCGGAGCAGCGGTGGTGTTGGCGCTCGTACTGGCGGGGCTGATCACCTGGAAGATCCGGGCGAACGAGCAGGCGCTCAGCGGGCCTTCAGGCGGCTCGGGCTCGCTCGAGGGCGTCGTCGTGAACGCCGCGTCGATCGTCGCGGGGCGCCTCGTGCGCGTCATGGTGCGCGAGGGCGACGCGGTGCAGGCGGGGCAGGTGCTCGCCGAGATCGACTGCGCAGAGCCGCGCGCGACGCTCGCCGAGGCGGAGGCGCGGCTCGCCGTCGCGCGCTCGCAGGCGGTCGCAGCGCACGCGCAGGCGGACGCCGCCTCACGGGCGACGGGCGTGGCCCGCGCAGGCGCGGCG
>CAIUAC010000013.1 GCA_903896985.1 uncultured Sandaracinus sp. | reverse complement strand
GCCGACGACGAGCACCCGGAGCGAGGTCGGCTGCCGCAGCAGGACGCCGCGCGCGTCATCGTCGCCGAGCGCGTCGTGTCCTGCGAGCACGATGCGGGCGGTCGGATCGTCGTCGGCGCCAGCGAGCGGCGCCTGCAGGGTGACGCGCGCCACGCCTCCGCTGAAGGTCGCCTCGGCGCGCCCCACCGTCACGCCGGCGCGCTCGAGGCGGAGGGCGACGACGCCCGTCGGCGCTGGGCCGCTCGCGCGGAGCTCGACGAGCACCGACGCGCGTCCGGCCACGGTCGGATCCGGCACTGCGTTCGCGCTCGCGACCGACACGTTCGAGGCCGCCGCGCTCCCCGCGCTCGGGCCGAAGCGCTCCACCGCGAGCGCGACGTCGTCAGGCACCTCCAGGACGTCCGCGTGCGCGTGCGCGGCTCCGTCGGTCAGCACGAGCACGCGCCGCGCTTCGAAGCGGCTGCCGGCGAGCTCGCGGAGCGCGAGCGCGACCGCGCCGCCGAGGTCGGTGCCGCGCGTCGGCGCGTCGCGCGCTAGCTCGGAGATTCGCTGCTCCGCGGCCGAGAGGTCCGCCGTGCGGGCCACGACCAAGCGAGGCGCCTGCCCACCGAGCACGACCGCAGCCTCCGAGCCCGCGGGGAGCGATTGCAGCACCTCGCGCGCGCGAGCGAGCGCCTCGGCGTAGAGGCCGCTGCGGTGTGCCCCGACCCGCGCCATCGAGAGCGAGTCGTCGACGATGATGGCGACCGTCGCGCGGGCGCCGTCCCCATACGCGAGCCGCACCGTGCGATACGGCGCCGCGAGCGCGAAGGACATGGTCAGCATCAGCGCGACGCGCACGAGCAGCAGCAGCAAGTCGACGAGCCGAGTGCGCTGCTGACTCGCGACCTGTGCGCGACGCAGGAGCGCGATCGTCGGCAGCGCGACGCGCGGCAGGTCACGACGCCGGACGAGGTGCGCGATGATCGGCGCAGCCGCGAGCAGCGCGCCGAGGAGCGCCCACGGAGCCTCTAGGCCCATCCCTTGCGCCCCCGCGACGTCAGGAGTTCCGCGAGCGTGCGCTCCGGCGGCACATCCGTTCGCGCGAGCACATGCCGCGCGCCGATCGCCGTACAGCGCGCGCGACAAGCGTCCACGAACGCGTCCACCTCGCGTCGATACGCCTCCCGGAGCGCCACCGGATCCGCCTCGAGCGAGGCCTCGCCCTCCATCCCTTCGAAGCGCGTCGGCTCGTCGAAGGGCAGGGTGAGCTCGTCCGGATGGAGCACCTGAAACACCACGACGTCGTGCCCGTGCGCCACGAGCTGCGCGAGCGGGGCGAGCGAGCCCTCGCGAAAGTCGAGCAAATCACTGGCGATCGCGATGAAGCCTCGCCGGCCAGTCCGCTCGGCGAGGGCGCCCAAGGCCGCCGCGAGGTCGGTCGCCGCGCCGTCTCGCGGGGGCTCTGCGAGCGCCGTCGCGAGCGCGTCGACCTGCGTCGGTCGGCTGCGGGCGGGCAGCAGCGCGCTCAGCGCGTCGTCGAACGTCGCCGCGCCGGTCGCGTCCCCTTGGCGCACGAGCACGTAGCCGAGCGCCGCGAGGAGCGTCGCCGCGTGCTCCGCCTTCGTGCGCTCGCCGGGCGCGCTCGCGTAGGCCATCGAGCCGCTGCGATCGAGCACGAGCGTCGCGCGAAGCTGCGTCTCTTGCTCGAAGCGCTTGATCATGTGCCGGTCGGTGCGGGCGTAGGCGCGCCAGTCGAGCAGGCGCAGGTCGTCGCCGGGGCGGTATTCGCGGTGCTCGACGAAGACCACGCTCGCCCCGCGATGCGGGCTCTTGTGCATCCCCGTCAGCAGCCCCTCGACCGCACGTCGCGCCGTCAAGACGAGCGTCGCGACGCGCTGCGCGACGAGCGGATCGAGCACTGCGCGGCCGTTCGCAGGGCGGCCGCCGTCCGTCACGGACGGACCTCGCGCAGCACGGTCTCGACGACGTCCGGCGCGCGCACGCCCTCCGCCTCTGC
>CAIUAC010000012.1 GCA_903896985.1 uncultured Sandaracinus sp. | reverse complement strand
TTGGAGCATCACGGCGATGCGCGCGGGCTTCGTGCTCGACTCGGCGGTCGACGACCCGCTCGAGCGCGTGCTCGGCGCGGCGCTCGCATCGGTGGTGACGCGGCAGCGCTTCGTGTCGCTGTTGCCGGGCGCGCTCGAGCGGCTGGTGCGCGCCGAGGCGCTCGAGCTCGCGGCGCGGCTCCCGCTCGCGCCCCTGCCGTCTGCGGCGCGGGCGGTCGAGTGGCTGCTTCGCGCGCGGCTCGCGGAAGGCGCGGGGAGCGCTCAGAGCGCAGACGGACTCGCGTCGCCGAAGGAGCGCGCTTGGCTCGACGCCGCGCTCGCGTGCGCGCCGCAGAACGCCGTGGAGCTGCGGAGCGCCGTCCGCGACCTCGCGCCCGGGCTACACGCGCTCGGCAGCGCGCGCGGGGGAATCCCCCTCCCGCCTGTGCCGATGTGTTGGGGCGCGGTCGGCGCGCACGACGAGCTCACGCAGGCGCGCGCGACCGGCGTGCCCTCGTCGTCGGAGGGGCTGCCGTCGGGGACGGAGCTGCGGGCGCGCCCGAAAGAGCAGCTTCGCCGCATCGAGCTCCCGTCGGACCCCATGCAGGACAATCCCCTCGTGCACTCCTTCGAGAAGGTGCACACCGCCGAGGAATACAAAGGCGGAAACAAGAACACGGACGGCGCGGACGAGCTCGATGATCACGCGGCCGCGCTCGACGAGCTCGACCTGCGCGAGGTCCTCCGCAGCACGGATCGCACGCAGTCGCTGCTGCGCTGCGATGTGATGCTCGAGGGCACGGCGGGCGACCTCCGAGAGGACGCGCCCGACGAGGGCGGCATTCCCTACGACGAGTGGCACGAGAAGGAGCGCTGTTATCGCCCCGCGTGGTGTCGAGTCCGACCGACGCTGCTCGAGCCGCGGGTCTCGAAGGCCGAGGCGCTCGCCTACGTCGGGTCGCTGCACGCGCGGAGCGCCCGGCGCATCGACGCGATTCGCGCGGAGCTGACGCGCATCGAGCACGCGCGGCGCTGGCACTCGCGGCAGCTCGATGGACCGGAGATCGACGAGGACGCCGTGGTCGATCGGCTCGCCTCCCTGCACAGCGGCCATACAGGGCCCGACCGACTCTATCGCTCTCGCCGTCGTCACGCGCCGGAGCTTGCCGTCGTGCTGCTCCTCGACGCGAGCCTGTCCACGGACGGCTGGGTCGCCGACCGCCGCGTCCTCGACGTCGAGCTAGAGGCCGCGCTCTGCATCGCGGAGGCGCTCGATGGCTCGGAGGTCGAGTTGGGGGTCGCGACGTTCCACAGCCACACGCGCCGCGACTGCCGCTTCACCGTCGTCAAAGGCCTCGATGAGCCGTGGCCCGCGGTGCGCGACCGCCTCGCGTCGGTCGAGCCGACTGGCTACACGCGCATCGGCCCCGCGCTTCGACACGCGACGCGCGTCCTCGACCGGACCAAGGCGCGGCGGCGCCTTCTGCTGCTGTTGACGGACGGCAAGCCCAACGACTACGACCGCTACGAGGGGCGCTATGGCATCGCCGACGTGCGCCAAGCGGTGCGCGAGGCCGAGCGCGACGGAGTGCATGTGCACGCGCTCGCGTTCGACCGGGAGGCGCGCTTCTATCTCCCGCAGATGTTCGGACGCTCGCGCCATAGCGTGATGAGCAGCCCGGAGCAGCTCCCGCTCGCCATCGGTCGGGTGTGCGCCGAGCTGTGGCGCTGACGCGCGCCACGTCCCGGCGGACTCGGGCCTCGTCGTCGGCTCAGGTAGCGGGCTGCCCCTCGCGCCGGAGCACGAGCGCCTTCGGGAGGAGCGGCACGAACAGCAGGATGACCGCCGTCGTCCCGGCGTTGACGAGCACGAGCGTGGTGAAGCTCAGGTGGTACTGGTCCATCAGCTTCGAGCCGACGACGTCGCTCAGCGCGATGCCGAAATTGCGGACGCTCATCATCAGCGCGAAGCCGAGCGCCTCGCAGCCGCGCGGCGTCGAGCGGACGGCGAGGTCCATCAGCGAGAGCTCCGCGAGCACCGCGACTGCGCCGATCACGCCGTGCGTGAAGTACGCCGTCGAGTCGCTGTACTTGAGGAAGAGCAGCGTGCCCGCGGCGTTCATCGCGATCGACACGATGATCAGCGTGCGCAGGTTGAAGCGGCTGCACACGACCGCGTAGAGGATCGCGAACACCACGCCCGCCGCGCCCTCGATGCTCGCGAGCGTGCCGATCTTCGCCTCGGAGAAGTGCAGCACATCGCTCTGCGTGAACGTGAGCGCGGTGTTCAGCCCGGGCACCGTATAGACGAGGAAGAGCATCCCGACGGCGAGCCAGAGCGTGCGCGACTTGAGGATCTGCGAGAGCTGCCCCTGCGCGCGAAAGAGCACCGGGTTCTCGACGCGCGACATCGCGAGGGCGAGCACGAGCAGGAACACCGTGAGCAGCGCGAAGAGGGAGAAGCCGACGTTCTTCATGCCGGGCGTCAGCAGGCTGACCGTGCCCGCCGTGCCGATCGCGAGGATGCCGCCGAGGACCGACAGCGTCGGCCGATAGCCCGGGCGCGCGCGGTCCTCTGCGGTGAGCTTGGCGGCGGGCGCCGCGGGCGCCTCTCGGAAGTACGTGAACGCGAACACCGCGAGCCCGAGGGTCACGAACGCGCCGATGCCGGCGGTGTAGCCGAAGTTCTTCTCGGCGAGCCAGCCGCCGAGGAGCGGCGCGCCGATCTGCGACACGGACATCACGATCTGCCGCAGCGACGAGACGCGCCCCGAGATGCCGTAGAGCTGCCCCGCCTCGACCTGCATCCCGCCCATCGCGGTGCTCGCGAGCACCAGGCCGATGTTGAGCACGATCGAGACGAAGAGGAAGCTCGGGTAGTCGTTGCGGACGAAGTTGAGCGCCATCCACGAGACGCCCGCGAGCAGCCCTCCGAGCACCATGTAGAGGCGCCGGCGCGAGCCGCGGATCGGGAAGGCGTCGGTGAGCACGCCCGCGAGCGGCTTGAGGTTCCAGGCGAACGTCGCCCACATGAAGAACTCGCTGACCTGCTCCTTGCCGAAGTGCAGGTCGTTCTTCAGGTGGAAGAGGATCGGGTAGTTCCCGAGCGTCACTCGCTCCTGCGCGAAGGTCGTCGCGAAGGCGCCGACCGCGACCATCAGCAGGTACACGCGGAGGGCAGTGCGGGGCGCCTCTGGGGACTCTGGGGGCGCGGCGGCGGGACGGTCGGTGGCTACGCTCATTCGGTGGGACTCTCCTCGAGGGCGAGCACGCTAACACGCAGCGAACGCGGCCGTATTGCCCACTTCGCGAAATCAGGCGCGAGGCGCCGTGGCCGCGCGCGGGTCGCGCAGGAGTCGGCCCGCGGTACGTCAGGCCTTGGTCTGAGCGCCCGCGAGGCCGAGCACGCGGGCGAAGTGCGGGCCGCTGACGGGCTGCACGGAGAGGCGCTGTCCCTTCTGGACCACGAGCATGTCGGCGAGCGCGGCGTCGGCCTTCAGCACCTCGAGCGGCACGACCTCGGCAAAGCGCTCGACGAAGGCGAAAGGCACCATCATCCAGCGCGGCTCGCGGGGGCTGCTCGTCCCGTCGAAGTACTCGCTCGTGGCGTCGAATTGCGTCGGATCCGGCAGCGCGGGACCGTGCACGCGCGCCACGCCAGCGACGCCCGAGGGCTCCGCGTTCGAGTGATAGAAGAGCACGAGATCCCCCGCGCGCATCCCATCGCGCATGAAGTTGCGCGCCTGGTAATTCCGCACTCCCTCCCACGCGGTGTGCGCGTCGCGCTCGAGGTCGGCGATGCCATACACCTCGGGTTCGCTCTTGATCAGCCAGCGCCGCGCGCCCTCGGCCACGCGCGCGACGGGCCCGAGCGCGACCGCCTTCGTGGGCCGCGCGTCAGCAGCGCGAGCGCCCGCGGCGGGCTCGCTCGGCTTCTTGCTCGGGCTCTTCGGCGCCTTCGTCGTGGGCGGCTTCGTCTTGGGCGGCTTCGTCGTGGGCATCGGGCGGAGGATACCAGCCGAGCTCGCGCGGGCTGGGCCCGAATGCGCCTCGCGGGCTGCGCGCCGGTCCGCCGGCGAGCGTGTTAGCGTCGTCGCCTATGCCGTCCGAGCCTACCGTCCCCGCAGCTGTCGAGGACCCGTTCGCGCTCAGCGAGGCGGTCGTCGAGGCGATGGTCGAGCTTCGCCCGATCACCGCGACCGTCTGGGGGTTGCCGGGACGCGACGGCGAGTGGGACGACCTCAGCCCCGAGGGCCACGAGCGCGTGCACGCCCGCCTCAGCGCGCTCGCGGCGCGATTGCCCGCCCACGCAGCGCCTGGAGCGTCCCGCTGGGAGCGACTCGCCGCCGACGTGCTCGCGGACGTCCTCCGGCTCGAGCTCGATCGCTTCGAGCACCAGGACCACCTCTGCGACCTCAACAGCATCGCGTCGCCGTTTCAGTTCGTGCGCATGGTCTTCGACGTGATGGACGGCACGACGGAGCTCGGCTGGCGCGCCCGCGTCAGCCGTCTGGAGTCGCTCGGCGAGGTGCTCGAGGGCTACCGGCGCTCGCTCGAGCTCGGGCTGCGCAGCGGTCGAGTCGTCGCGGTGCGGCAGGTCCAGGCGGTGCTCGAGCAAGGGCGCGTCTACGCCGGCGAGGACTCGTACTTCCGCACGCTCCCCGCCGCGATGGCGCAGGCGGGCGTGCACGAGGTCGCGCTGAGCGCCCGTCTCGCCGAGGCCGCGCCGCGCGCGTGCGCGCACTACGGCCGGCTCGTCGCGTGGCTCGAAGAGGTCTATCTGCCGCACGCTCGCGCGGAGGATGGCGTCGGCCGCGCGCAGTATCTGCGTGAGGCGCAGCGCTTCCTCGGCACGTCGATCGACCCTGAGGAGACGTACGCCTGGGGCTGGCGCGAGATGGCCACGATCGCCGCGCAGATGCGCGCGCTCGCCTCGGAGATCGCGCCTGGCAAGAGCGTGCCCGAGGTGCTCGACCTCTTGAAGACCGACCCCGCCCGCTGTGCGCCGACCGTCGAGGCGTTCCTCGAGGTGATGCGCGCGCGGCAGCGCGAGGCGCTCGCGCAGTTGTCTGGGACGCACTTCGAGGTCCCGGCGCCGGTGCGTGAACTCGAGGTCAAGCTCGCTCCTCCGGGCGGCCCGCTCGGGGCGTACTACGCGCCTCCCTCGGATGGATTCACCCGACCAGGCTGTGTGTGGTATTCGCTCGGCACCGCGGCGACTCTCCCGCTCTTCGACGAGATCGCGACCGCCTATCATGAGGGCTTCCCTGGCCATCATCTGCAGATCGGCGTGCAGATCGCGCTGACCGAGCGCTTGAGTCGACTGCACAGGCTCGCGGACGGCTATTCTGGTTATGCCGAGGGATGGGCGCTCTACGCAGAGCAAGTGATGGCCGAACTCGGCTATTACGAGAAGCCGGAATACCTCTTTGGGATGCTGTCCTGTCAGATGATTCGAGCGTGTCGGGTCGTCCTCGACCTCGGCGCTCATCTCGCGCTGCCGATCCCGAGCGATCAGGCGTTCCATCCAGGCGAAGCCTGGTCCTTCGAGCTCGGCGTCGAGATGCTGGAGACGATGGGCGGCGTTCAGCCGGAGCACGCGCTCTCCGAGATGACTCGCTACCTCGGCTGGCCGGGACAGGCCATCTCGTACAAGGTCGGTCAGCGCGTGCTGCTCGAGCTGCGCCGCGAGCTCGAGAGGCGCCTCGGCTCAGCGTTCGATCTGAAGGAGTTCCACGCGCGCGTGCTCGGCTCGGGGAACGTCGGGCTCGATCACCTGACGAGGCTGGTGCTCGACGGGGAAGAGTGAGCCCGCCTCGCTTCCGCGGAGCTCCGCTTCTCGATCTGCTCGAGGTGCGGCACTCTGCGCACGCTCGACGTGCCCTCGCCTCGCGCCCACCGGAGCCTCTCATGAGCCAAGTCCGTCCCCGCGTCCTGTTCCCCGCGCTGCTGCTCGTCGCTCTCGCGAGCTGTGGCGGGCCACCGCGGCCGAGCGCCGCGACCGCCGCTCCGACCGCGACGCCCGCGCCGACTCCCGCGCCGACCCCGACGCCTGCGCCCGGTTCGGCTGGGCCCGACGCGAACGTCGAGCGCGCGCAGATTCCGGCGGGCTATCGCTGGGACCTCACGCCGCTCTTCGCGGACGACGCCGCGTTCGATCAGGCGCTCACCGAGAACGCCCGACAGGTCGAGCAGCTCGCGGGCTGCCACGGGGCGCTCGGCGACTCGGCCCGCCTGCGCGCGTGTCTCGACCTCTATCTCGCGGCCCGCCTCGCGGCCAATCGCCTGACGATGTACGCGAACCTGCAGCAGTCGACGGACTCGGAGTCGACCGCCGTGCAGGGGAGGGCGGAGCGGAGCCAAGCGGCCATGCGCGCGCTGATCTCCGCCGCGACCACGCTGCGCGGGGACCTCCTCGCGCTCAGCGACGACACGCTCGCGCGCGCCTACCGACGCGAGCCCGCGCTCGCCGTGCATCGCCCGTACATCGAGCAGATTCGCCGTCGCCGCGCCCATGTGCTCGGCGCCGAGGCGGAGAATGTGTTGTCGCTGATGGGCGACAATCAGTTCGCAGAGATCGACCTCAACGAGCTCCCCGCGGACCCGGAGCGCGGCTTTCAAGCGCTGATCGATCAGGTCCAGCTCCCGACCATCACCGACGAGCACGGGCAGAGCGTCGCGTTGACGCTCGCGAGCTACGGGAAGTACCGCAGCTCGAGCGACCGCCGCGTCCGCCGCGACACCGTCGAAGGCTTCTTTGGCGTGCTGCGCAGCTTCGACCGGAGCTTCACCGCGCTGCTCGGCGGGCAGGCTCGATTGACCGTCTCGCTCGCGCGCTCGCGCGGCTACGCGACCGCCCTCGACGCCTATCTCGACCGCGACGAGGTCGCGCCCGCCGTGTATCGCAACCTCGTGACGGCGGTCGAGGCGAACCTCGAGCCGCTCCACCGCTACACCCGCCTTCGCAAGCGGCAGATGCAGCTCGACGAGCTCCACGTCTACGACCTCTATCCGCCCCTCGTGCCGCCGGTCGAGAGTCGCATTCCCTACGAGGCGGCGGTCGGCGTCGTCGAGGAGGCGCTCGCCCCGCTCGGTCCGGAGTACGGCGCGAGCTTGGCTGAGGGCCTGCGCACGGCGAGCGGCTGGATCGACGTCTATCCGCACCACGGCAAGGACAGCGGCGCGTTCTCGGCGAACATCTACGGCACGCACCCGTTCGTGCTCGTCAACTACTTCGAGGAGCTCGACGATGTGCTCACGCTCGCCCACGAATTTGGGCACGCGATGCACGCGCAGTACAGCAACCGGACGCAGCCCTACGTGACCGCGAGCGCGGTCTCGATGGTCGCCGAGACGGCCTCGACCTTCAACGAGGTGATGGTGCTTCGGCACCTGATCGCGCACGCGCAGAATGACGACGAGCGTCTGTTCCTGCTCGGTCAGCTCGTCGAGTCGATCCGCACGACGGTCTACCGGCAGTCGCTGTTCGCGTCGTTCGAGCTCGCGCTGCACACGGCCGTCGAGCACGGCACTCCGATCACCGCCGAGCTCCTGCGCGATACCTACTCAGACCTCGTGCGCCGCTATTACGGCGACGCGCTGACGCTCGGCCCGAACGACGGGATGGAGTGGGCTTATGTGCCGCATTTCTACTACAAGTTCTACGTGTACTCGTATGCCATGGGCCTCTGCTCGGGAATCGCGCTGAGCGAGCGAGTGCGGGCAGGTACGCCCGGGGCGCGCGAGGCGTATCTCGGGATGTTGTCTGCAGGTTCTTCGCGCCCGCCGCTCGAGCTGCTGCGCGCCGCGGGCGTCGACCCGAGTCAGCCGGAGGTCGTCGCGGCTGCGGCCCGGCTGCTCGATGAGTCGCTCGGTCAGATGGAGGAGATACTGAGTCGTCGGGCAGCCGTTCCGCCGAGCGCGGCTCCGAGCGTGCAGCCGTGAGCGTGAGTC
>CAIUAC010000011.1 GCA_903896985.1 uncultured Sandaracinus sp. | reverse complement strand
GCGCGGGCTTGGGGCGCCGACAGGCGCGAGGTGTTGCGGCTCTTCCTGCACGCGACGCGGGCGGGCCTGGTCGACCTGCGCTGGCAGGTGAATTGCCCGGTTTGTCGCGTCTCTGCGACCGTCGCGGAGGGGCTCGCCGAGGTCGGCAAATCGGTGCACTGCGAGGCGTGCGACGTCAGCTACGGCGTCGACTTCGGTCGCTATGTCGAGGCCGTCTTTCAAGCGAATCCGGCCGTGCGCCGCACGCAGACTTCCGTCTACTGCGCGTCGAGCCCGGCGTTTCGTCCGCACGTGCTCGCGCAGCTGCGCGTCCCCGCGAACACCGAGCGGACCGTGCCCGCGGGGCTGCCCCTCGGCGAGCTGCATGTGCGCGCGCTCGGGCTCGCGCTGACCGCCGACGTCGAGCTCGACGCGCCGCCCGCGACGCTGCGCATCGTCGTCAGCGCCGACGCCGTGCGCGTCAGCGCCGAGGGGCACGCCGCGCCCCATGGCCTCACGCAGCTCATCCTCGAGAACCGCCTCAGCGAGCCCGCGACGCTCCTCGTCGAGCGCTCCGGCTGGTCGGCCGACGCGGTGCTCGGTAGCGTCGTGGCGACCTTCCCGGACTTCCTCGACCTCTTCGCGACCGAGGCGCCCGCGACCGGCGTCGACCTCGCGATCAGCAACCTCGCCGTCCTCTTCAGCGACCTGACGGGCTCGACCGCGCTCTACGAGCGAGTCGGCGACGCGCGCGCGTTCGCGATCGTCGAGGAGCACTTCCGGGCGATGGAGAAGGCCGTGCACGCGCACGGCGGCGCGGTCGTCAAGACGATGGGCGACGCCGTGATGGCGACGTTCGCCTCGCCCGCCGACGCGGTCCGCGCGGCGATCGCGATGGTCGCGGCGAACGACGCGCAGCACGGCGCGCTCGGCCTCGGCGTGAAGCTCGGCGTGCACGCGGGCGCGTGCCTCGCCGTCCGCGCGAACGAGCGCCTCGACTTCTTCGGTACGACGGTGAACGTCGCCGCGCGCTTGCAGGCGCAGGCGAAGGCGGGCGAGCTCGTCGTCACGGAGGAGCTCGCGGCCAACCCGAGCGTGCGCGCGCTGCTCGAGGGTCGCCCGCGCCGCCCGTTCGAGGCCGCGCTCAAGGGGATCGCCGCCTTGCAGCGGCTCGTCGGCGTGAGCGCCGTCGGGCCCGCCCCGACCCTAGCCACGCCATCCGCGCCCGCGTAGGCTTCGCGCCATGAAGTCCAGCCGAACGCTGCTCGCTCCGCTCGCTGTGCTCGCCCTCGCGTCGCTCGCCGCGTGCGGAGGCGACGACGCCTCGGCGACCGATGGCGGTCCCGTGCGCGACCTCAACACGCTCGCCACCTGCCCCGCCTCGGACGGCACCATCGCGAGCGATTGCGCGCGCTTCGCGTGCCAGTACCGCAACGCCAGCCTGACGATCTGCCCCGGCGCGACGACGCTGACCTTCAACTGCACTGGCGTCGAGGCCTTCCCGGCCGAGTACCAGGCTGTCATCCGCAACTACTTCACGGAGTGCGCGCCCGCCCTCTCCACGATCGTCCCCACCCAGGTGATGACGACCTCAGGCCCCGTCACGATCCCGGCGTGCAACATCCTGCAGTGCGCCGCGTCGCCCGCGACCATGCGCCTCTTCGAGGGCGGTCCCAACATGAAGGCCGAGTGCGCGCCCGTCCCCGCGCCGGCGTGCGACTTCCCCGATCCGCCGCTCTGAGCGCGTCGCCTTCGCGCGCTCAGGCAGCGAATCGAGCGGTCACTTCGCGACGGCTTCGCGGACGAGCGGCTCGAGCTCTCCGCTCGTGAACATATCGCGCAGGATGTCGCAGCCGCCGATGAACTTCCCGCTGATGTAGATCTGCGGGAACGTCGGCCAGCTCGAGAACTCCTTCAAGCCCTCGCGCAGGTCGGGGTGCTCGAGGATGTTCACGTCTTGGTAGTCGACGGCGACGCGCTTCATCACCTCGACCACGGTCGCGGAGAAGCCGCACTTCGGGAAATTCTTGTTCCCCTTCATGAACACGACGATCGGATTCGTGTCGATCAACGTCTGGATTTGCTCGCGCGTGGCTTCGTCCATCGGGTTCTCCTCAGTCCTGTCTACTTGAGTACGCGCGCCCAAGACTCGGGCGTGTGTGTGGCGATCGCGAGCGCGTGCACGGGCCCCCCCATCAGCTCACCGAGCGCGCGGTAGACGCTCTGATGCTGCGCGACGCGGGTCATCCCCGCGAAGCTCGGCGCGACCACCGTCGCTTGAAAATGGTCCCCGCCGCGGAGGTCGACGACCTGCACGTGCGTAGCGTCTGGGATGCCTGCGCGGATGCGCTCTTCGAGGGCTGCGGTTTCAATCATGGGCCGAATTGCTGGGGCCCACGCCCCACGTTGTCAACGGTGCAGGTCGTCGACGCCGAACGCGCCGCTCACATCCGGATCGCCTTGAGGCGCCGGTTCACGTCGCGCGCGAGGGCGATCTCCTGCGCCCGCGGCATCGAGGTCGTCGCCGCGAAGAGGGCGAAGGCGGCCATCTCGTGCAGCGCCTGCTGCAGCGCCTCGAGCGGGCGGTCCGCCTGCACGGTCGCCAGCGCGGTCGCGACCCGCTCCGGCTCGATGCTTCCGTCCTCTTCGACGCGCTCGCCGAAGAACGGGACGTAGCCGCTCCCCTGCACCCAGGCGCTCAGCGTCTCGCGCGTCTGCTCGACGCCGCCGTAGGTGGCGACGGCGACGAAGATGTCGCGCATCACCTCGTTGAACTGCGCCACGAGCGCGCGCACCTGGTCCGCGTCGGTGCCGGTCTTCGAGGCGTCGTGCAGCATCACCTGGCTCGCCTGGAGCAGGTGATAGACCGTCTTGGTCGTGCCGAATTCGCCGAGCCCCGTCTCGCGGCCGATCTCCTCGATCGTGCGCGTGCCGTCGCAATACGCGAGCACCGTGGACGCGTCCCCGTCGAGCTTCGTCTCCGGCGCGCCGTCGAGCGCCTGCGGCACCATGCGCCCGTGCGGGATGCGCTCGCGAAAGAGCGCCATCTCGTCGATGCGCTGCACGCCCTCCATCAGCAGGCTCTGCGCGTGGATGTGCACGGTCGCCGGGGGCGGCGGTCCGCTCTCGTCGGGCGTCGTGAAGACGTACGTCCCCTCGCGCACGAGCACCGCCGCGTGGAAGATCGTCTCGACCTGCTTCTGCAGATATTGAAAGAGCTTCTCGCGATCGACGATGCCGCGCTCGACGAGCAGATGCCCGAAGCGTCGCTCGGGCGTCACGTCGCGCAACAGCGCGTCGAGCTCCGCGCGGGAGAGCACCCCGAGGCGATAGAGCACCTCGCCGAGGCGGTCGTCGGGGTGATTGCTGTGCGCGTGCTTGACCGCGCCGCGATCGAACGTCAGCGAGCGCGTGTTGGTCTCGGAGAAGATGCGCAGATCGCCGAGCCAGCTCGCGTTGGCGATGATGTTGATGACCTCGAGCACGGTCGTCCCCGTGACGATCTCGCCCGCCATCAAGACGCGCGGTCCGCCCGTCCGCCCGGCGCGGCCCTCGCCGCGGAGCACCAGCAGCTCGTCCGAGTCGACGATCAGGCGGTAGCGGCCCGCGCGATCGCGCAAGCGCCGCTCGGCGCCCCGCCCGACCACGCGCAGCGTTCCGTCCGCTGCCACGATCACGAGATCGGTAGGCTCCGCCACAGCGCGCATCCTAGACCAGGAACGCCGCCCCTCGCCACTCAGTCGTACGGCGTCGGCTCGGCTCCGCGCCCTCCGGTGCCTGTGCTACGAAGCGGGCCGTGCAGCCCCTCCCGGAGATCACCCTGTGAGCGACACCCTCCTCAAGCCTGACGGCTCCCGCTACTCGTATCTCGACCTCGTCCGCGAAGTGACCGACGCGACGCGCGACGCCGTGATGCGGGGCGGCACCGCGCCGACGTTCGAGTCGCTCCTCGGCTGGGAATTCGGCGGAACGAACACAGGCGGCGCGAGCGATCTGCTCGGTATCCGCAAGTTCAAGAAGGGCTTCTACGGCGGCGCGCCGCGCGTCCCCGAGGGCCCCCAGCCCTTCATTCAGGGCTACAACGTCGTCGTCGAGCAGAACGGCGTCGGCACCCCGCACGTCGCGACGCCGGACGATGCTACGGCCAAGCGCCACGGCTTCTACCGCGTGCACGCGTTCGTCCCCGGCGCGCCTGACGCGGTCTATCCGAACGCGCTCCTCCTCGACTACGGCCTCGGGCGCAACGGCATCGAGCCCTCGGGCTTGCTGCGCGATTACGTCGTGCAGGTCTACGCGGACGACCCCGATCTGTTGCTCGGGCGCGCGTTCTTCGCGCTCGGTCCGGTGCGCGTGCACGGGGGCTACTTCGTCCTCTCGCGCAGCAATCGCTTCGACTACGCGAGCGCGGAGCAGGCCAAGCAAGAGCAGCGCGGGCGGCAGTTCCGCCCCGGCGTCGCCCCCTCGAAGGGCGCGGCGAGCGTCGCCGCCAGCCCGGCCCCACGGTCGCACTAGGTCTCTCGGAGGACGCAGACATGGGCAGAGTCGCATTCGTCTTTCCAGGTCAGGGCGCGCAGAAGATCGGTATGGGGAAGGACGCGTGTGACGCTTCCGACGAGGCGCGCGCGGTCTTCGTCGAGGCCGACGCGGCGCTCGGCGAGTCGCTCTCGCGCCTCTGTTTCGAGGGGCCAGAGGACGACCTGCAGCTGACCGCGAACACGCAGCCTGCGGTGCTGACGACCGAGATCGCGCTGCTGCGCGCGCTCGGCGAGGTGCCCGATGTGACGGCGGGGCACAGCCTCGGCGAGTACGCGGCGAACGTCGCGGCGGGCACGCTGAGCTTCACCGACGCGGTGCGCCTCGTGCGCGTGCGCGGCACGTACATGCAGCAGGCCGTGCCGGTCGGCGTCGGCGCGATGGCGGCGATCATGGGCGGCGATCGGCAGGCGATCGAGCGAGCCTGCGCGGAGACTCCGGGGCGCGTATCGCCCGTGAATTACAACTGCCCGGGGCAGATCGTCATCGCCGGTGAGGCCGCCGCGGTCGAGGCCGCGAGCAAGACGATCAGCGCCCTCGGCGCGAAGGCGATCCCGCTCAAGGTGAGCGCGCCTTTCCACTCGGCGCTGATGGTGCCCGCCGAGGAGAGGCTCGCGCCGCACCTCGCCGCCGCGACGATGCACGCGCCGTCGTTCCCCATCTACGTCAACGTCGACGCCGCGCCCGTCACGACAGCGGACGCCGCGCGCGACGCGCTCGTGCGGCAGGTCTCGCGCCCCGTCCGCTGGGAAGAGTCCGTCGAGCGGATGCTCGCGGACGGCGTGACGCTCTTCGTCGAGATCGGCCCCGGGAAGGTGCTGAGCGGCCTGCTCGCGCGCATCCGCAAGGACGCGGCGAAGGTCAACGTGCAAGGCCCGGCCGACCTCGACGCGGCGCGCGCTGCGATTCGCGCGGCGCGCGGC
>CAIUAC010000010.1 GCA_903896985.1 uncultured Sandaracinus sp. | reverse complement strand
GCGGTTGACGCCCAGCTGCTGCACCAGCATGTCGGTGGACGTACCTTCAAAGCCGTTCGCGTGGAACAGGGCTGTCGCAGCTCCGATCAGCCCGGCTCGGGTGTAGCCTTTTTTTCGGCCCATTTGTTCACTCCGAGGAGGGAGAGTCAGTGAGCGGGGAACACGGCGACGCCGACTGAGAGCTTCTCTGCGCGACGTCGCGACGGTAACGTTTACCCCCCGACGGCCCCGGCGCGCATCGCCCCGAACACCGCGAGAGCGCCGTAGAAGAAAGCCATTCCCCACCCTGCGAAGCGGAGCACTCCCACCGTACGGCGCACCTCCGCGGGAAGCACGCTCTGCGGGCAGAATTCTGCGCGGCCCGCATGATTGAGCGTGTGGTTGAGGGCCACGAACACTGCGTGCGCTGCCACGCACGCCGACACCGCGCTGAGCTGCCCCAAGTTCCCCGCGCAAGCGCGGGTCATCACGGCGACGAAGACGCCGAGGCCGAGGCCAAAGCTGGCTTCCATCCGGTGGAAGATCATCCCGATGCCCGCCCAACGGATCAGGTCAGCCGAGGGGCTCTGCGCGAGCAGCGGCCGGAGCGGGTATCGGAATAGAAAACGAAGCGCCCAGTCGTTGTTGAGAAAGAACGCCCCGAACATCAGCAGGTAGCTGAGGGCAAAGGCATACAGGGCATATGACAGTCCCGCGTCGAACGTGAGCATGGTGAGTCCTTGGGGTGGGGTGCGGGCGTTGGGGCCGCGAAGCACGCGGCCGTCCCAGGTCGTAACTAACCACGCGGTTAGTTATTTGGTCAAGCCCTCTCTGTTTCGCAGAAGCTCCTGCGCAGACCGATCGGCTACGCTTGGGCATGCGAACACCCAGGGTCTGCTCGGTGACGATCGGCGCCGCGCTCCTCCGCGGAGCCTGTGGTGACGGCGGTGTCGTAGGCGACGGCACGCAGCTCACCTGCACTGCCGACTGCGGCGGAGGTCAGTAGTGCGCGACAAGCTCTACCTCGATGGCGAGTGGCGTGATGCGCGCGGCGGCGAGACGTTGCCAGTCGTCAATCCGTCGACTGAGGAGGTGTTTCACACCGTCGCTGCGGCGGGCCCGGAGGACGTCGACGACGCGGTTCGGGCCGCCGCCCGCGCCTTCCACACCTGGGGCAGGACGAGCGGTGCCGAGAGGGCTCCTCATCTTCGCGCCATCGCGCGGAGGCTGCGCGAGCGGAGGGAGGAGCTCGCGACGCTCGAGGTGCTCGACAACGGCAAGCCGCTCCCAGAGGCGCTGTGGGACGTCGACGACGCGGTGGGTTGCTTCGAGTATTACGCCGAGCTCGCGGAGGAGCTCGACGGCCGGCAGGACACCGCGCTGCCGCTCCCGGATGGTCGCTTCACGTGCCGAGTCCGGTATGCGCCGGTCGGGGTCGCCGGGCTGATCACCCCGTGGAACTACCCGCTCCTGATGGCCGCGTGGAAGGTCGCGCCGGCGCTCGCCGCTGGGGCGACGATGGTCCTGAAGCCGTCCGAGGTCACTCCGGTGACCGCCCTCGAGCTTGCCGCCATCACCCATGAGATCGGCCTGCCGCGGGGGGTGTTGAACGTCTTGACCGGCACCGGCCGAGGCGCAGGCGAGCCGCTCGCGCGGCATCCAGACGTCCGCAAAGTGGCCTTTACCGGCAGCGGTCCGGTCGGCGTCAAGGTGATGTCGGCCTGCGCGGCGGACGTCAAGTGTGTGAGTCTCGAGCTCGGGGGGAAGTCTCCGATGATCGTGTGTGCAGACGCGCCTCTGGACGCCACCGTCGAGTGGATCATGTTCGGTATCTATTGGAATCAAGGGCAGGTGTGCAGCGCGACGTCTCGGCTGATCGTCGACGAGCGCCTCGCCCCCGCCCTCCTCGAGCGCCTCGCGCACGAGTCACGACGAATCGTGATCGGTGATGGCCTCACGCCGGGGACGCTGCTCGGCCCGCTCGTCAGCGAGGCACAACATCGACAGGTCGCGCGCCGCGTTCAGTCGGCGGTCGCCGACGGCGCCCGTGTGCTTTGCGGCGGCAAGCGGCCGCCCGAGCTCGAGCGCGGTTACTTCTACGAGCCGACGGTGCTGACCGATGTGCCGGTCACGTCGTCGGCTTGGGCAGAAGAGATCTTCGGGCCCGTGCTCTGCGTGCGGACCTTTCGGACGGAAGAGGAGGCGATCGCCCTCGCGAACGACAGCCCCTTTGGCTTGGCTGCGGCGGTGATGTCGGCGGACTCGGAGCGTGCCGAGCGGATCGCGCGCCAGATGGACGCGGGCATCGTCTGGATCAACTGCTCGCAACCGACCTTCACGCAGGCGCCGTGGGGCGGCACCAAGAAGAGCGGTATTGGTCGTGAGCTCGGTCAGTGGGGCCTGGACAACTACCTCGAGACCAAACAACTGACGACCTACACCTCGACTCAGCCGTGGGGCTGGTACCTCAAGGACCCGAGCGGCGCGGGGACATAGCGTGCTTCGGCTCGTCCTGTTCGGACGGCACGATGCTCGAGTGGTCACCGCTCTCCGAGGGATCGAGCGGCGCGGCGGTTGGCTCGTCTGCGGACAAGCCTTCCCACGTAACCTCGCGCGCGCGGCTCGCGTAGACGTACGCAGGGCGCGACTCGAGGTCTGCCGCGATCCTGGCGATCTCCGCGTCGACGTAGTTGGGGTTGTCCTTGAGGCGCTGCTTGATCTCCCCCTCGAGGTACTCCGTCGTCTGGGGATCGTCGCGGTAATAGGCCTTGTAAACGGAATGACGGAAGAGGCGCTTCAGGCGGCCGAGGTCCTTCGAACCCGTCGGCAGGGGTAAGAGGTCGACGAAGGACTTCGTCTTCGCGCGCTCCTCGAGCCGGTCGAGCACGATCTGGAGGCTGTTCTCGAGCATCTCGACGGGGCAGTGACACGCGAACTCGTCGTAGAGCAGCTTCATCACTGCACGCGCCTCGTCGATCGGCAGCGTGGCCTGCCGCTCGCGGCCCATGCGCCGCAGCAGGATCATGAATGGGATTGGCCGGAAGCCCGTGTCGCGGATCAGCTCCGGGTCGCGAAAGTCGGGCTGTCGGTAGGGGAAGTGGCGCGGGTTGATGGCGTCGAAGCCGCCGCGCCCGTAAAAGAGAATGCGCTGGAGGGAGATGCGCTCGTCCGGCGTCCAGTACTCCATCTCCGCCGTCAGGTTCATGCGCATCCCGAAGTACTTTCCGGGCTGGTCGGGGAGCGGGACCGTCACCTTGCCGAGCGCGTGGAGGTCCGCGAGGTACTGCATCGCGATCTCGATCGGCGCGATGCGCAGCCAGTAGGAGAGGACGGTCCCGCGCGCCTCGGGAACCATGACGATGTGCGAGAGATAGACGACGCACAGATCGGCGGCGTACGAGGGGTTGATGAGGACCGAGCCGTCGCGCGCGCCGCGCACGTTGCCGTCCTTGTCCTTCGCGACGATGAGGAAGTAACGGAAGTAGGTGCCCGACGGGATCGGCTGGTGATTGTCGTCGAGGATGAATTGCCGGAGGGTCTCTTCCCGCTCCAGCTCACCGCTCGCGCCGAACGCACCCCAGAGGAGCTCGAAGGCTGCCTTGAAGTCGGGGTGATCTGGGTCGTCGACGAGCCAAAGCTCGTACTTGCGCGTCTCGCGCTCGACCATCTCGACCACGTCTTGGTGATAGAGGTCTTTGAGACACAGGCGAACGCGTTTCGTAGCCGGCACGTCAGACCTCATTCGCGCCGCGCCGTCGGGCGAAAGTGCCACCTTGCCCGAGGGCTTGGGCTTCTGTAAAGGAGACTGGCAACATGAGCACTGAGGCAGCGACGCTCCTCGACGAGATCGACGAGAACCGCTCGGTCTGGGCGGCGGGCAAGCCTCCGTACGAGCCGCAGCCGAAGCTCGAGGGCGACCTCGTGTGCGACGTGGCGATCATCGGCGGAGGCTTCACGGGAGTCTCGACCGCGTGGCACCTCTCGGAGCTCCTTCCTCACAAGAGCGTGGCGTTGCTCGAGGCGAAGGTGCTCGCGAACGGCGCGAGCGGGCGCAACGGCGGGCTGATGCTGAACTGGGTCAACGGCGTCGAGACCACCGACACGGAGCGCGCCAAGCTCGTCTACGACGCGACGCGCGAGGGCATCGACATCGTCGAGCGGATCATCCGGGACAACGCGCTTCCGGTGCGCTTCCGTCGGGATGGGACGAACGAGATCTTCACGGATCCGGCGCGCGCGGAGCAGGGCGCGAGGGACGTCGAGCGGCTGAGCAAGGCGGGCGTGCCGCTGCGCTTCTTGAGTGCGTCGGAGCTGCGCGAGCACCTGCAGCTGCAGGGGGCGTGCGGCGCGATCCACGACCCGACGGCGGGGCAGATCGACGGAGTGGCGTTCATTCGCGCTCAGCTGCCGTTGCTCCTCGGGCGTGGGGTGCGGATCTGCGAGAACACGCCGGTGCTCGGCGTCGAAGAGGGCAAGACCATCACGCTGCGCACGCCGCACGGCACGGTGCGCGCGGGCGCCGTCGTGCTCGCGACGAACGCGTACACGCCGCGCCTCGGCTACTTCAAGCGCGGCATCGTCCCGCTGCACTCGCACGCGATCGCGACCGAGCCGCTCGATGAGGCGACCTGGAGCGAGCTCGGCTGGCGTCAGGGTGCTGGCTTCAGCGACGACCTCGATCGCGTGGCCTACGCGTCGCTGACGAAGGACGGCGAGCTCGTCTTCGGCGGTGGCAGCAACGCCGCGTACGACTACGTCTACGGCAGCCGCACGCGCTTCGACCGCCCTGCGGACAAGGGCTACGCGGCCGTACACGCGCGCTTCTTGGAGTACTTCCCCAAGGCCAAGAGCGTCCGCATCGCCCACCGTTGGACAGGCACCGTGGCGGTCACGATGAGCCGCGTGTGCACGATGGGCGTGATGGGGGAACACCGGAACATCTACTACGCGGTCGGGTTCAGCGGTCACGGGATCACGCTCGCGAACCTCGCGGGTCGCGTGCTCACGGACCTCTACGTGGGCGCGGACGAGCGCTGGCGCGCGCAGCCGTTCTATCAGCAGAAGCTCCTCTACATTCCCCCCGAGCCGCTCCGCTGGGCCGGCTACCACGCCTTCACGAAGCTCACGGGGAAGTCCCCCCGCCGACACGCGTGACCGCAGCGCCGGCGAGGTGCGGCGCGCGCCCTCGACGAGCGCGGCCTCGACACTGAACGCAGCCCGAGCGCGAGTTCGAGGATACTCTCCGCGTATGCACCGCACAGCGTCCCGTGCCCTCGCCCTCGCGCTGACGGTTCTCGCTTCGACCGCCTGCGGCGCGCGTACGGACGTCGCCCCGTTCGACGCCTCGCGCACGCCCACGGTGGACGCCGGGACCGACGCGGGGACCGATGCCGGTGAGTGCGTCGCCGCATGTGGCGCGCGGCGCTGTGGCCCAGATCCCGTCTGCGGGCGCTCGTGTGGCTCGTGTGGGAGCGGGGAGACGTGCACCAGCCTCGGGGCGTGCGCGGTACTCCAGTGGAGTCCCGTCGCGAGCCCGACGACTGCATGGCTGAACGAGGTCTGGGGCAGCGCGGCGGACGATGTGTGGGTCGTCGGCGGCAACGCTCTCGAGGCGGGCTCGATCGCGCTCCTGCACTACGACGGACGCGCGTGGAGCAGCGTCCTGCCTCCGACGCGGAGCGCGCTCTACGGCGTGTGGGGCTTCGCGCGCGACGACGTCTGGGCCGTGGGCGGCGGCGGCGTGATCCTGCACTTCGACGGCCGCGCGTGGGCGCCCGTCACCTCGCCCGAGGTCTCGCTCTGCAGCGGGTGCGTACCCTCGTGGCGGCTGCGCGCGCTGCTCGTGGGCTCCCTTGGGGTGGAAACCGGCAGTCGAGCCGACCGTCGTAGAGGGCGCGAGGCAATCGAAGGACCGCCACGGTCCGCCCCGTCCCGCCGGTTCGACCGAAGCAGCGCCACTCCTCGACAGGAGGGTTCATCGCTGTCGAGGGGGTACGAGCCACTCGTAGTATTCGACGCCGACACCGCTCGTATGCGACTCGAGGTCGGCTTGGCGCTCTGGCCCGCACGGCTGCTGGTAGTACAGAGTCTCCCTGCCAAACCTGCGCTCGCTCAGGTTCCGCGGCGAATCACTCTTTGTCGAAGACCGAGAGCTTCGGGAGTTCCTCAAGGCCGTCGCCTATCACCTGCAGGACTATCCCCCTCACGACTCGGCCTCTGCGGACTGGCTGGTGGAGGCCTGTGCCAGCTGGATGGACACTCACGAGGACTTCCCTCCGGGGCTGCGTGACCTCGAGCTCGACGAAGTGCTCACGACGCCAGCGCGACTCACGGGCCCGCTCGAGGCGCCCGTCGCTCACAGAAAGCGGTGCGTGCCCTCTGTGCCGGTGCCGTGCTGGCTCTCGGCGTAGCGGTACTCGGGGTCGAGGAGCTCGTTGAGGGCGTCCATCACGCGGTCGGTGACCGCCTGGAACACGGGGCCGTAGCGCTCCTCGTCCTCGCGTCCGAACGGCACGAAGGTGCGCGGCGGGGCGAGGTCCGCGAAGGCGTCCGGCGTCATCGGGCGGCCGAAGCGGTAGACGATGCGGCCCGGCTTCGCGGACGGCGAGCCGCCTGGATACACGTGATTCGAGCCGCTGCAGCCGACGGGCACGATGGTCGCGCCGAGGTGCAGCGCGACCTGCGCGATGCCGATGTGTCCGCGCGAGAGCCGGAGTGAGCGCGTGCCCTCCGGAAACACGAGCAGATCGAGCCCCATCGCGAGCGCGCCGCGGTTGAGGTCCACGAAGCAGCGCATCAGCTCGCCGAACACCGCGTCGAGCGCCTCGTCGTAGCGCTCGCGCGTCGGCTCGAAGCGCCGCCCGAACATATCGCGCGCCTTCGTGAGGATCTCGCGCGGCACCGCGCTCGCGTCGACGGCGAGCCCACCGTCGACCCCGTCGCGGAGCGCGCGATACTCGGGCTCTGTCGGCCGCCGGCGCATCGTGTGCACGAAGTCCCGGGTCAGGAGATAGCCGCGAGAGGCGATCGGGATGTTGTTCGTCGCGGCCATGAACCACGCGACGAACGGGTGCTCGTAGTTCTTCCCCTTGACCCACGCGGCCGTATATCGCGCAAAGCGCTTATGCAGCGCGTACTGCAGCGGCCAGTAGTTGTAGTTGTCCGTGTGGTTCATCGCGTAGATGACCGGCGTCTTCGGCAGCGTCTCGAGCCCCTCGAGCACGAGCTCGACGTGCCGATAGTCGAACTGCAGAAAGCCCTCGGCGATCAGCCGCTGAGACCACGGCTTGGTGTGGAGACGGATGCTCCGCAGGCGCGCGAGGTCGAGCATCAGGTCGCCGCCCCGCCGCCCGCGAGGTCGCGGCGCGCGGCGTCCACGATCTCGTCGGCGATGGCCTTGATCCCGCGCTCGTCGGGGCCCTCGACCATCACGCGCAGCTTCGGCTCGGTGCCGCTCCAGCGCACGAGCACGCGGCCCTTGTCGCCGAGCTTCTTCTCGGCGCCGCGGATCGCGTGCGTCGCCTTCTCCATCGTGTCGAGCGCGCGGCGCGCGGGGAGCGAGACGTTGACGAGCACCTGCGGCACGCGCTGCATCGCCTCGCGCGCGAGCTCCGAGAGCGGCTTGCCCTCGCGCAGCACGATGGCGAGGAGCTGCAGCGCGGCGATCAGCCCATCACCCGTCGTCGCGTGATCGAGGAACACGAGGTGCCCCGACTGCTCGCCGCCGAGGTTGTAGCCGTGCTTGCGCATCGTCTCGACGACGTAGCGGTCGCCGACGGGGCAGCGCGCGAGCTTGCCGCCCTCGCGCTTCATCGCGAGCTCGAGCCCGAGGTTCGACATCACGGTCGCGACGAGCGTCTTCTTCACGAGGCGCTTCTCGCGCAGCATCCGCGTCGCGCAGAGGGCCATCACGCGGTCACCGTCGACCTCGTTGCCCTGATCGTCGATGACGATGACGCGGTCCGCGTCGCCGTCGAGCGCGACGCCGATGTCGGCCTTGCGCTTCTTGACCTCGGCGGCGGTGTGCTCGGGGTGCATCGCGCCGCAGCCCGCGTTGATGTTGCGTCCGTTGGGCTTGACGCCGATGGCGTGCACCGTGGCGCCTAGCTCGGCGAAGACGGCGGGCGCGACGCGATAGGCCGCGCCGTGCGCCGCGTCGACGACGATCTTCACGCCCTCGAGCGTCAGGTTCTGGGGGAACGTGCCCTTCACGAACGAGACGTAGCGACCCCAGGCGTCGTCGAGGCGCTCGGCGCGCCCGACGTGGATCCCCGTCGGGCGCTTCGTGTCGATGACGTCGCTCGCCATCAAGCGCTCGAGCTCCGCCTCGACCTCGTCGGGCAGCTTGAAGCCGTCCGCGCCGAAGACCTTGATGCCGTTGTCCTCGAAGGCGTTGTGCGACGCGCTGACGACGACGCCCGCGTCCGCGCGCATGCTCTGCGTGATGTGCGCGATGGCCGGGGTCGGCAGCGGACCCGAGAGCAGCACTCGGCCGCCGAGCGCGCAGATTCCCGAGGCGAGCGCGGTCTCGATCATGTAGCCGGAGACGCGCGTGTCCTTGCCGATGATGACGCGCGGCGGGCGCTTGACGCGGCGCTTGGCTTGATAGGTGATCGCCGCGCCGAGGCGAAACGCGGTCTCGGGTGTCATCGCGCCCGCGTTGGCGAGCCCGCGAATGCCGTCCGTCCCGAAGAGCTTCCTGGTCATCGTGTCCGTTGGTGTGGGAGAGGGCATCGACCGTTCACGGCTAGGGCTCCCAGGTGAGGTCGAGTCCGAAATTGATCGGCGGAGTGTACGTCGTCCGACTCACGAGGTTGTACGGGAACTGCAACTCGAGCAGGAAGCCGCCGCGCGTCGCGACGCCGCCCTCGACGAAGCCCTCGACGTACGCGCCCTCGATCACGTTGCTCAAGAAGCCGAGGTTGTCGCGGATGAACGAGTCCACTTGGAGGCCCGCCCGCAGCCGCGTGCCCGCGTCGGTCGAGTCGAGCGAGATGGTCGGCAGGAACTCGCCGAACTCGTTGCGCAGCCCGAGCGTCAGGATGCCGCCGAGCACGCCGGTGACGAACGACGTCGCCTGCTGATCGGCCGAGCGCAGGTTCTGATCCGTCGAGCCCGTGGTGACCGAGGAGCGGCCCGTGACGAGGAGCGCGATGATCTCGCCGCGGTCCGTGGACTCCGTCGACGAGAAGTCGATCTGCGGCCGCGAGAGCCGCCCGCTGACGGTCACCGTGATCGTCTTGGTGCGCGCGGCGTTGAGCGCGTAGACGGCCGTGATGTCGAGCGCCGGATCGAGCGTGTCGCTGCCGTCGAAGTCCATGCGCCCCGGCTGCAGCGCGAAGCGCTTGCCGAAGATCTCGAAGAAGCCGCGCCGCAGCTCGATGTAGCCCGCGATGCGCAGCTCCGGCGACTGATAGCGCACGTCGAGCTCCGCCCGCACCTGCGCGGCGAAGTCCGAGCGCCGCACCCAGAACGGGCGACGCGCGTCCACGGTGACGTGGAAAGGATAGGAGAGGGCGGCGTCTTGAGCGGCGGCTCGCTCTTCGCCGAGCACGACGATGTCAGGATGATCGTCCAGGTTTTGCAGGTTCTGCGCGAGCTCGTCGGGGAGCGCGACCTCGAGGGAGCTCACCGTGACGCGCAGGTCGGTGCGGTCGGCGAGCACGCGCGCGTTGAGGTTCGCCTCGCCGGTCAGCGCGGCGAGGACGAGCCCTTCGCGGCGCACGGGGAGCTCGTGCGCGAGCACGTCGATGCTCGCGCGCTGCGGGACGACGCCGCGGAAGTCGATCTGCCCGCGCGCCTCGATCTCGCCGTCGACGTCGCGGGCGTGCAGGCGCTGAAGCTCGGCTCGATTCTCTCGGAAGATGATGCGGCCCTCGACCTCCTCGAGGCGCTGCCCCGGACCGTCGAGCTGCAGGCGCCCATCGAGAAGATCGAGCGCGCCGCTCCAGGTGAGCGCGTCGCGCGTGCCCTGCGCCTGCACCGTGCCGTCCGCGGTGATCTCCGCGCCCGAGATGCCCGGGATCGCGGCCAGCAGCGGCGCGAGGTTGGCGTTCTGAAGCTCGGCGAGCAGCAGAAAGCGCGCGTCCTCGGTCACGCTCGGCAGGGGCTCCGTCGGGCCCCACGAGGACTCCATCGTCGCCTGCAGGGCCGCGTGCGCGTCTCCGGAGAGGTAGTCCATCGTGAGGTCGCCGACGATGCTGCGCGTCGACGCGTTGACGACGAGCTCCGCGTCGGCGGGCGCGCTCTCGTTGACGCGCAGCTCGCTGACGTCGAGCAGGACGCGCGCGACCGGCTGCGTCGTGAAGAGGTTGTCGACGACGACCGAGCCCGTCAGCGCGCCCGTCGTCGTGCGGCAGACGTACGGAACTCCGCCGAGCTCGACGCCGGGCAGCGTCGCGTCGAGGTGCACCGGCGGCAGCGCGCTCGGCAGCGCGCCCGCGGCGAGCCAGGCGTCGACCGGCAGCGGCGCCGTCGCGCGCGCCTACCTCGAGGAGTTCTG
>CAIUAC010000009.1 GCA_903896985.1 uncultured Sandaracinus sp. | reverse complement strand
CACCGGTGCCGGCACGGCGATCGGCGGCAACGGCGCCGCCGCGACGCCCATCAGCGTGTGCTTCGACACCGTCGGCGGTGGTCGCGGTGGGCTCGCTTCTGCTGTCCCGGGTGGCGCGCCGCCCGGATACACCATGAAGGATGTGCCGCACTTGGTGCAGCGCATCTTGATGCCCGCCGCCGGGAGGCGACGTTCATCGAGCTGATAGGAGGCCTTGCAGGATTCGCACTCGACCGAAATCATCCGGCGCGAGCCTATCACGGGTGTCCTTGACGCGAGAGGATCTGCGCCAGTACCCTCGCTTCACCGTGCCCGTCGAGAAGCGCACCATCACGCTGGACCTCGCGGGTGCGAAGTACCGGATGACGTCCGATGCGGACGAGGGCCACCTCGAGCGCCTCGCCCAGCTCATCAACGAGCGCCTCAACGCGCTCGGCACGAAGGCGCTCCGCACCGCGCCCGCGGCGCAGCTCCTCGCGATCGTCGCGCTCGGGCTCGCCGACGACCTCGTCGCCGCCGACAAGCGCGCCCGCGCGCTCGAGGACACGACCCGCAAGGCGATCGCGAGCGCGATCGAGCGCATCGACCGTCGCCTCGCCGAAGACGCCCACGACTAGCGTGCGCCCGGAGATGTCCGCGGAGTACGAGGAGCAGCTGCGCTTCAGCGTGAAGGCCGAGCTCCGCAAGCGCATGCGCGGGCTGCGCAAGCTCCTGCCCCTCGCCGCCCGCGTCGAGCGCTCCCGCGCGATCGTCGAGCGCCTCCTCGCGTTGCCCGCCTTCGAGCGCGCCCGCACCGTCGCCGCGTTCGTCGCGATCAAGGGCGAGGTCGACCTCTCCTCGCTGCTGACGCTCGCCCGCGCGGCGGGCAAGACGGTGCTGCTGCCGCGCGTCGACGACGAGCGCGAGGAGCTTGCGCTGCACGTCTTCGCGGAGGGCGATCTGCTCGAGCCGAGCGGCTTCGGCGTGCCTGAGCCGCGCGCGGACGCGCCCGTCATCGCGCCGCACGACGTGGACCTCGTCATCGTGCCGGGCCTGGTCTTCGACGAGCGCGGGCACCGCATCGGCTACGGCGCGGGCTTCTACGACAAGCTGCTGCCGCGCCTGCCGGGCGCCGTCGCCGTCGGCGTCGCGTACGACTTTCAGCTGGTCGCCGAGGTGCCCAACACGGCGGGCGACGTGCCCGTCGCGCTCATCGTCACCGACGCGCGGGTGGTCGAAGCCGGCGGCGTGGGGGCGAGCGGCGCTCTGGACGGCGCGCGCCCGCCCGCGCAGTAGCGCGTGCTCGCCGCCGAGCAGGAGTAGACTCGCCGCACGATGCCGGGCCGCATCCTGATCATCGACGACGACGCGGGCTTCGCGAACGGCCTGGCGCGTAGCCTGCGTCTGCAGAGCCACGACGTGTCGATCTTCACCACGGCGGCCGACGCGCGCCGCGGCGCGGACGCGAGCGCGGACGTCGTCGTCGTGGACTACCAGCTCCCCGACGCCGACGGCCTCGCGCTGATCGACGAGCTTCGGCAGGTCGCGGGCAGCGCGGTCTTCTTGATGGCGACGGCCTATCCGAACGTCGAGATCGCCGTCGAGGCCATGCGCCGCGGCGCGTTCGACTACGTCGCCAAGGGCTCCGACCCGCGCGAGTGCCTGATGCGCATCGAGCGCGGCGTCGAGGTCGCGCTGCTCCGGCGCCGGGTCGCGGACGCCTCGCAGTCGCCCTCGAACGCAGAGGCTGCCTCGGACGCGCTGCTCGGCGAGAGCGTCGCGATGAAGAAGCTCCGCCAGAACCTGCAGGCCCTCGCGGAGAGCTCCGACACGACGGCGCTCGTCACCGGCGAGACCGGCACCGGCAAGGGCGTCGTCGCGCGCCTGATCCACGCGCGCTCAGCCCGCGCCTTCGAGCCCTTCGTGCCGGTGGACTGCACGACCATCCCCGCGACGCTCGTCGAGAGCGAGCTCTTCGGCCACGAGAAGGGCTCGTTCAGCGGCGCGACGGCGATGAAGCTCGGGCGCGTCGAGGCGGCGGGCAACGGCACGCTCTTCCTCGACGAGATCGGCGAGCTCGAGCTGCCGATCCAGATGAAGCTCCTGCGCCTGCTCGAGGAGCGCGAGTACACGCGCGTCGGCTCGACGCGCACGCGCAGGCTGACCGCGCGCATCATCACCGCGACCAACCGCGACCTCACGCGCGCCGTCGCCGAGGGACGTTTCCGCGCGGACCTGCGCTACCGCCTCGAGGTCTTCGTCATCGAGGTGCCGCCGCTCCGCGAGCGCGGTGACGACGTGCTCCTGCTCGCGACGCACTTCGCCCGCACGAGCGCGCGCGCCGTCGGCCGCAACGAGCCGAAGATCGCGCCCGACGCCGTCAACGCGCTCCTGCGCTACCCGTTCCCCGGCAACGTCCGCGAGCTACGCAACATGGTCGAGCAGGCCGTCCTGCTCGCGCGCGGCTCGACGCTCCCGCTCGAGGCCTTCCCGGTGCTCGAGCGGAGCGCGCGCGGCTGGGCGCCGACGAGCGAGGCGCCGCGCGACGCGTTCAGCGACGAGCGCGTGACGCAGCCGATGGCGCAGCCGGCGCCTCCGCCGACGGCCGGGCAGAGCTCGTCGGGTACGATCCCGAGCCCGACGCCGCCGTCCTCAGCCCAAGCGGAGGGCCCGCCGAGCGGCGAGCGCCCTTCCCTCGCCGACATCCGCGGGCGGCACAACGACCGCGAGCACGCCGAGGTCGTCCGCGCGCTCGAGAGCGCCAAGGGCAACGTCGCCGCGGCCGCGCGGCTGCTCGGGCTGTCCCGTTTTCAGCTGCTGCGACGGCTGGCCAAGCACGGGCTGCGCTAGGCCGCGCGGGCGGCGGAACGGAGGCTCGAAGCGCCCGCGCCGGGTGGCCGCAGCCCCGAGACCTCAACCTTGGTCGGCTGTCGAGACCTCAACCTTGGTCGGCTGTCGGTCCACCCTCGGTCGGGCCTGGACCTCAACCTCGGTCGGGCCTGGACCTCAACCTCGGTCGGGCCTGGACCTCAACCTTGGTCGGGCCTGGACCTCAACCT
>CAIUAC010000008.1 GCA_903896985.1 uncultured Sandaracinus sp. | reverse complement strand
GATCGGCGTCTTTCAGATCGAGAGTCGCGCGCAGATGTCGATGCTGCCGCGCCTCAAGCCGCGCACGTTCTACGACCTCGTGATTCAGGTCGCGATCGTGCGTCCGGGCCCGATTCAGGGCGATATGGTGCATCCATATCTGCGCCGCAGATAAGGGTGCACCATATCCCCCTGAATCGGCCCCGGGCGCACGATCGCGACCTGAATCACGAGGTCGTAGAACGTGCGCGGCTTGAGGCGCGGCAGCATCGACATCTGCGCGCGACTCTCGATCTGAAAGACGCCGATCGTGTCGCCGCGCGCGCACATCGTATAGGTGTCGGCGTCCTCTTGTGGCACGCGCGCCATGTCGAGGTCGACGCCGTGATGCACGCGCAGCATCTGAAAGCAGCGCTCGACGACGGTGAGCGAGCCGAGCGCGAGCAGATCCACCTTGAAGAGTCCGAGCGCCTCGACGTCGTATTTGTCCCACTGAATGACGGTGCGCCCCTCCATCGTCGCGGGCTCGATCGGCACGAGCGTGTCGACAGGCTCGTGCCCGAGCAGAAAGCCGCCCGGGTGGATCGAGAGGTGCCGCGGGAAGTCGAGGATTTGCGAAGACAGCTCGGTGAGCAGGGTGATCGTCGGCGACTCGGGGTCGAGCCCCGCCGTGCGCAGCGCCTCGTCGGTGAGCCCCTCTCGATAGCTGAGCAGCTTCGAGAGATGGTCCATCGCCGTCACCGGCAAGCCGAGCGCCTTGCCGACGTCGCGGACTGCGCTCTTGGTGCGATAGCGGATCAGATTGGCCACCATCGCGGCGTGCCTGCGCCCATAGCGCTCGTAGACCCACTGCAATATCTCCTCGCGGCGCTCGTGCTCCATGTCGAGGTCGATGTCCGGCGGCTCGGCGCGCTCACGCGAGAGAAAGCGCTCGAAGAGCAGGTCCATCTTCACGGGGTCGATCGCCGTGATCCCCAGGCAAAAGCAGACCGCGCTGTTCGCCGCGCTGCCGCGCCCTTGGCAGAGGATCCGGCGGCGGCGGCACTCCTCGACGATCTCCCACATCGTCAGGAAGTACCCGCCGAAGTCGAGCTCCGCGATCAGCGCGAGCTCCTTGTCGAGCTGCGCGCACACCGCGTCGGGCGGCTCCCCGTCGTAGCGAACGCGCGCCCCGCGATAGGTCAGCTCGCGGAGCCAATCGATCTCGCCATACGGCTCGGGCAGGCGCTCGGACGGATAGCGATAGCGAATCTCCGCGAGCGAGAAGCGCGTGCGCTCGGCCACCTCGTGCGTGCGCGAGAGAGACGCGAGATCGTCGGCGAAGAGCGCGCGCATCGCGGCGTCGCTGTGGAGCCCATGCTCGGCGTTCGGGCGCAGGAGCGTGCCCGCCGCGCGCAGCGTCGTGCCGTGTCGAATACAGGTGAGCACGTCCTGCAACGGGCGGCGCGAGGGCGAGTGATAGAGCACCTCGTTCGACGCGACGACGGGCGCACCGACGCGCTTGGCCTCGCGGCGCAGCAGCGCCTCGAGCTCGTCCTCGCCCGCGACGCGGTGCCGCGCGACGAGCGCATAGAGCGCGCCTCCGAAAGCCTCGCGCAGCGGCGCGAGCAGCGCGGGTCGAGGCACGAGCGCGACGAGCCCGCCCGCGGACTCCTGCCCCGCGAGACACAGCTCCTCGCGGCTCGCGCGCGCACGCCCTTTTTCACAGCGCAGGCGCGCACGCGAGACCAGCTTGCACATCGCCGCGTAGCCCTCGCGCGAGCCGGCGAGCAAGACGACGTGCTCGGGCACCGCGCTGTCGTCCTCGAGCGAGGCGCGGGCGACGACGGTCAGCTCGGTGCCGATCAGCAGCGGCTGCCCGAGCTCCTGCGCCTTCACGTGCGCGCGCACGAGCCCGTAGACGCCGTCCCGATCGGCGAGCGCGATGGCGGGCAGCCCGAGCTTGTGCGCGGCTTCGACGAGCTCTTCGGGATGGCTCGCGCCCTCGAGGAAGCTGAAGCACGACTTCACCCAGAGGGGCACGTACGAGGACGACATCAGCGGACCTCCCAGGGGAGGCGATCGATACTGAACATAGCAGCAGGTGTCAACATCTCGCGTCTCGCGCGTATCCTCGGCTGATGCGTGTCCCTGCTGTCGTGCTCCTCGGCGCGGTGCTCGCGGTCTCGGCCTGCGCCGTCGAGCGCACGGGGCTCAGCGTCGGGGAAGGCGGAACACCGCCGGTCGATGGGGGCCGCGCCGATGGCCCTGCGCCAGATCTCGCCGGGAGCGACCTCGGCAGCGACGACCTCGGCGGGGTGGACCTCGGCGTCACCGACCTCGGCGTCACCGACCTCGGCAGCGACGACCTCGGCAGCGGCGACCTCGGCAGTGGCGACCTCGGTCTGGCGGATCTCGGGTCGGACCTCGGCGTCACCGACCTCGGCGCGGCGGATCTGGGCGCAGATCTC
>CAIUAC010000007.1 GCA_903896985.1 uncultured Sandaracinus sp. | reverse complement strand
CTACCTGCAGGCCCGCTACTTCGTGGGCGTGATCTTCACGCTGAAGGCCCAGTATCCGCAGGCGATCGACGCCTTCCGGCGCGTGCTGCGCGGCGCCGCGACGACTCCCGAGCAAGAGGAGATCGTCGTCCTGACGCAGATCGCGCTCGGCCGTCTCTACTACGAGACGGACCAGCTCGACCAGGCGGTCGAGGCCTACCAGCGCGTGCCCCGGACCTCGCCGCACTTCGACGTCGCGCTCTACGAGATCGCCTGGGTTCACATCCGGCAGGGCGACTCCACGCAGGCCGAACGCGCGCTCGAGGTGCTCACCGTCGCGGCGCCCGAGAGCCCCTTCATCCCGGACGGCAAGATCCTCCGCGGCAACCTGCTCCTGCGCAACGGTCGCTTCGAGGACGCGAACACCGTCTTCCGCGAGGTGTCGCAGCAGTTCGGCCCCGTCCGGCGCGAGCTCGACGCGATGATCGCGTCGCACGACGACCCGCGCGCGTATTTCCGCGACCTCGTGCGCAACAACATGGAGAACTTCGACGCGACCGCCTTCCTGCCGCCGCTCGCGACGCGCTGGGCGCGGACCGAGGGCGATATGGATCGCGCGCTCGCCGTCCTCTCCGACCTGAGCGAGTGCCGCTCGCTCGTGCGGGACACGACGAACCTCATCGACCGGCTCAACGCAGTGCTCGGCTCACCGAACCGCATCAGCGCCTTCGCGGACCTCCGCGAGCAGCGTCAGATGACCATCTCGCAGCGGAACCGCCTCGCGCGCGCACGCCGCCAGTTGATGGCGATCGAGTCGTCGGGCGCGGCGACCGGCGAGCTTGCGCAGGTCCGCTCGGAGCGCCGCCGCGTCGAGGAGCTCCTCGGGACCCTTCCGACCTCCGACGAGGACTTCTCCGCCCGCAGCGACCGTCTGCTCAACCGCTACCGCGACCTCGATCGCGACGCGCGTAACCTCGAGGTCGAGCTGATGGGCATGGAGGCGCGCATCACCGCCACCAACCGCTACATGGCGGACACCGCCTCCACCCGCACGGATCCCGCCGGGGCCGAGGCGTTGGCGAACGAGCTTCGCGTGCAGGAAGAGGCCGTCGTCGCGTATCGCGCGCAGATCGCCGACCTCCACTTGCTGATCGAGCGCGCGCGCCTTCAGGTCGGCGTCGGGGACGAGCGCTACGTGCGCGACGACCGCACGCGCGAAGAGTACAGCCGCCTCGTCGAGCGCGAGCGGACCCTCATTCGGCAGTCGGGCGCGGGCGCACAGCTCGCGGCGGCTGACGCGATCTTCGCCAAGATTCAGGCGATCGAGGGGCTCCTCGACGCGAAGGATCACCTCGTCGACGAGGTCGTCGGCGAGCGCACGGCCGAAATCCAGCGAGTCATCGACGAAGAGACGCTCAAAGTGGGCGGCTACCGCACCCAGCTTGCGGCGCTCGAGGGCGAAACCGTCGACGTCGTGGGCGAGATCACCTATGCGAACTTCAGCCAAGTGCGGCAGCGCTTCTACGACCTCGTGCTTCGTGCGGATGTCGGTCGCATCGACATCGCGTGGGCTGAGCGTGAGGAGCACCGTATGCGCATCGAGATGTTGACGCGGGAGCGCACGCGAGAGCTGCAGGCGCTCGACGACGAGTTCCGCGAGATCATGGACGAT
>CAIUAC010000006.1 GCA_903896985.1 uncultured Sandaracinus sp. | reverse complement strand
CGCCGAAGAGCAGGCCATAGAGGTGAAACGCAGGCACTGTCGACAGTCGCACCGCACCGGTCGGTTCCGCGAAGAGCGAGGCCAACGTCTCGGCCTCACCGAACAACTGCGCTGCGGTCTTCGTGCAGAGTCGTGGCGCTCCGCTGCTGCCGGAGGTCCAGACCGTCGCCACTCGGTGCTCGGCCGGAATCG
This sequence comes from uncultured Sandaracinus sp., assembly GCA_903896985.1. Lineage (GTDB taxonomy): Bacteria > Myxococcota_A > Polyangia > Polyangiales > JADJQN01 > CAIUAC01. The sequence continues at coordinate 3,028 of CAIUAC010000006.1, read as the reverse complement.
GAGTCGGCGCCTCATACTCGCGCGTCGCGCGTTCCTGTGGCGTGACGATGCGTCGCACGTCGACTCCACCGGGGAGGTCGGAGTCGTGCAGCACGACCGCGGTGGCTTCGGCGTCCGCGACCTCGCGTACGCTGCCCGGTTGCGCGTTGGGCGGAAGCACGATGGCCCTGCCGCGCGACCACGCCGCGAGCATACAGGCCGTCGCGAGATAGCGGTCCGCGCACACGACCAGCACATCCCCCTCACGCGCAGGCAGTGTCGCCGCGATCGAGTGCGCGTCCGTGGTCAGGTCGGCCGCCGTCCGCACTCCCGCGGCGCCGACCGCGACGGGGGACTGCGCGCCGTGCCGACCCAACAAGCGGTAGGTGCGCGGCGGGGCGCCCGAGCGCTGCGCCTCGCTCATGGCTCGCCGCTCGAGCCGGAGTGTCCCTCGACCGGGCGCGCGGGCAGGACTCGGGCGAGCAGGCGGTCCACAGGGTCCGCGCCGAACTCACGGAAACGCGCCTTTCGCACGACGTACTCAGTCGCACCGAGCGCGCCCATCAGCACATACGCGCCAGCCCCCGTATAGGCGGTCCAAACCGCGAGCGGCGCGAAGAGCGCGAGTATCGTCGCCGTGCCGCCGTTGAGGACGAAGAACGCACACCACACCATCGTCACGACGCGGCAGTAGCGGACTTGCGCAGAAGACAAGGACTCTGACTGCATTCGCGCGAATCGCTCGATGATCGGTGTGCCTCGCAGCGAGCCGCCGAAATGCACGAGCAACACGCCATTGATGATGACCGGGAGTGACATCACGAGTCGCCGGTCATCGAACACCGCGCCGAGGAGCACGACGCCGAGGACGGTCAGCGGAACGGGCAATACCGCACGGAGGTGCTCTCGCTTGGTCCCTCGCACCCGCAGGAGAAGAGCGGGGAGAAGGACGGCTGCGAGCAGCAAGCCGAGGCCCCGCGCCGACAGTCGAGTGAGGCCGAAGTAGACCGCGAACGGATACGCCGCCAGCAAAGTTCCGTTGAGAATGGCGAGAGCAGCCCGCACCGCGCGCTCAGGTCTTGCGCGCGAGCATGGACTCGAGGAGGGCGGCGACGTCGCCAACCGTGCGCACAGCCCGTAGCTGCGCGTCGTCCACGCGCATACCCGTCATCTCCTGCATCTTCACGGCCATGTCGATGGCGTCGATGCTGTCGAGGTCGAGGTCCTCGATGAGCCGCGCCTCGGGGACGACGCTGCTCGGCGAGAGCTCGAACATCTCACACATCGTGTCTCGCACCTTCGCGAGGAACTCGGGGTTCACGATGCGACCCCTCCGGCCGGCGCCGCAGCCCGCCGCTGCGCCGCGATGTACGTCGCGAGAGTCTTCACCGAGCGAAAGATGGCTCGGTTGTTCTCGTCTTCGGCCTGAATCTTCACTCCGAAGTGCCGGTCGATCGCCATCGCGAGCTCCAGCGCGTCGATGGAGTCGAGGCCTAGCCCCTCTCCAAACAGCGCGCCTTCCGTGTGGATCTGTTCAGGTGTCACGTCGTCGAGGAGCAGGGCGCTCACGATCAGTCCCTTCAACTCATTCTCGAGAGCAATCATCGTCATTCTATCTCCGTTTGAGGCGCATTCTACCGTCTCACGGGGCTGTCTTGGAAGAGATTCCTAGCTGTGCGCGGTAACTCGCCTCCACGTCGGCGCAGAGAGCGCGCGTTCGGCCTGCCCAGGACCCTGCGCCGATCGGTTCGTCCGCGTCGAGTGTCAGCACGGCGGTATCGATCGGCTGAGCCCAGAACGGGACCCCCTTGCCGAGGGCGGGAGGGTCACAGCGCAGCACGAGGGGCAGAAGCTCCACGTCATGGCGGGCGGCAAGCTCGAAGGCCCCGCGCTTGAAGGCATGGAGCTGTCGCAGCGGGGAGCGCGTGCCCTCCGGAAAGATGAGCACGGAGGACCCCTCTCGCAGGCGTGACGCTGCTGCGGCGAAGGCGGCGGCGCCCGAGGTGGGTTCACCTCCTCCTCCGTCGATATGGCCAGCGACATGCAGCAGGCGCCCGATGAACGGGCTCCGCATGAGCGATGGCTTCACGATGCAGCAGACATCGTCGAGCGCGGACAAGATCGCCGTCACGTCCACGAGCGTCGGATGATTGGCGACCAAGATGCGAGGCTTCGGCGGGAGGCGCGCTAGCGCATTGGACGTGCGTAGTTCGACCAACCCGAGCGCGCCCATGGTCGCGTGGAAAAACCGAAAGCAGCGCCGCAGCAACGGCTGAACGTGGCGGCGGCGCGCGAGCTCCCCGCGTTCGATCAGCCGAATCGCCGGCGCATAGATCCACGCGAGCGCGACCGCGCCGCACCAAAAACCAGCAAAACACGCTCCCACGAGCAAGGTGTGTATCCCCCGTCGAATGAGCGACATCTGCCGCCTGTCTCTCATGTTCGTCGCGACGCCGCAAGTGATGGAAAAGCGTTTCGCCTGCGAGGAGGAGTGTGCGCTGACCGTCACTTCGCGTCGGAAGGCGAGGGGGCCGCCGGCGCGGACTGCGCGCGGTGCGGGGCGGCGCGCCGGGCCCGCGCGAGGTGCAACCAACTTGGCCCCCGCAAGCGTGCCCGCTGAACGTAGCGCGCCACCTTACCGCCAAAGCGAATCCCCAACTCCGGCACGACCCAGCCGGGATGACGGGGCGCCTCTTCGGCGAGCAGCTTCAGCAGGGCGTCGCGGTCCCGCGCGCGGCCGACCGTCTTGGTCTCACGGTCCTCCATGAAGATGAGAAAGGCGGCGACGTCTGGGTCGAGGCGGTCGACCGCCTCGAGCGTGCGTCGGGCCTCGTCCAACGTCTCGTCGACCGCGCCGAGCACGAACGTGTGACAGTCGGGGATGCCGTGCGCCGAGAAGAGGCTGCGAGCGCGGAAGATGGCGGAGAGATTGAATGGTTTGCGCAGCGCCGCGAGCACGCGCTCAGTCCCCGAGTCGCTGCCGAGTTCGACCCCGGCGCACCCCGCGCGAGCCATCGCGCCGACGACCTCCTCGTCGAGCCCAACAGGG
>CAIUAC010000005.1 GCA_903896985.1 uncultured Sandaracinus sp. | reverse complement strand
GACCCGCGCTACACGTCGCAGATGGAGTTCTGCGAGAAGCACCTCCCGAACGACAAGCTCTTCAAGCTCGTCAACACGATCTACAAGGTCGCGCCGGGCGTGCTCACGGAGCAGGGCAAGACCAAGAACCCGTGGCCGAACGTCGACGCGCAGAGCGGCGTCATTCAGTGGCATTACGGCCTCACGGAGTACGACTTCTACACCGTGCTCTTCGGCGTCGGCCGCGCGATCGGCGTCCTCGCCAACATCACCTGGGACCGCGCCCTCGGCTACGCGCTCGAGCGCCCGAAGTCGGTCACGACGGGGATGCTCGAGGAGTGGGCAGCGGCGGGCGGCCGCAAGGGCTGAGCGTCACTGACTGAGTAGAGGGGCTGCGCGAGCGGCCCTTCGTCTACGCTGAGAAGGCCGCGAAAGCGGCCTTTTTCGCGTCTGGAGCGCCGAGCGCGATTCAGCGCGGCTCTTCAGCTCGACGCGGGGTCGAGCAGCGCGAGCACCTGCGCGAGGCTCTGCGCGAGGCCGTTCTCTGCCGCGCGGGCGATCTCGCTCGGGACGCTCTTGCGGGCGACGGGCATGGGCGCGGCCGCGCCTTGGCTCTCGAGCGTGCGGCGAATCTGCGCGCGCGCCTCGTGGACGCGCCAGGCGATCGTGCCCTCGGTCGTCTCGAGCACGACGGCCGCCTCCTTGTGCGAGAGGCCCTGCAGCGTCGTCAGCACGACGGTCGTGCGCAGCACCGGCGAGAGGCGATCGAAGGCGCCGACGAGGAGCGCGTACGTCTCGCGCAGCTCCACGACGCGCCTCGGATCGCCGCCGGCGTCGAGCTTGGCGGCGATCTCGACGCGCGCGTCCTCGAGGTCGACCGTCGGGCGGCGCTTCCGGTCGCGCTTGACGTTGAGCGCGCGGTGGAGCGCGATCCGGTAGAGCCAGGTGAAGAATTCGCTGCGCCCCTCGAAGGCGTCGAGGTTGCGATACGCCCGCAAGAAGGCGTCCTGCGTGATGTCGTCGGCGTCGCTGCGGGAGCCCGTCAGGTGGAGCGCGAGCGCGAAGATGCGCGGGCGGTAGCGGCGCACGAGGTGAGAGAACGCGCGCGCGTCACCGCGCTTGGCCGCCTCGACGAGGACGTTCGCCTCGCGGGCTCGTAGCTCTGCGTCGCTCAGCGGCGGGGCTGGGCTCGGCGGCGGCAAAGGTGGAAAGACGCGACTGCTCGACATGACTGCTTGGAATCATGCCAAGCCTCGCGCCTTGGGTAAAGAGCGGTGCTCAGCCCTTCGACCAAGCCGACTTCGAGCGATACGCGTGCAGCGCCTCGCGGACGACCTCGAGCGCGCGCTTGGCGTCGTACATCCCGTCGACGACGCTCATCTTGTGCTCGAGCACCTTGTAATCCTCGAAGAAACGCCCGATCTCGAGCGTGACGTGCGGGGGGATCTCGGAGACGTCGCGGTAGTGCGAGAACGCGGGATCGTCGACGGCGACGGCGATGATCTTGTCGTCGATGCCCTTGTCGTCGCGCATCGCGAAGCCGCCGACGGCGCGGACGCGGATGATCGTCAGCGGCACGACGGGCTCCTGCATCAGCACGAGGATGTCGAGCGGGTCGCCGTCGTCGGCGTGCGACTGCGGGAGAAAGCCGTAGTTCGCCGGGTAGTGCACCGACGAGTAGAGGACGCGGTCGAGCATCAGCATCCCGGTACGCTTGTCGATCTCGTACTTGAGCTTGCTGCCCTTCGGGATCTCGACGACGGCGGGGAAGAACTCTTCG
>CAIUAC010000004.1 GCA_903896985.1 uncultured Sandaracinus sp. | reverse complement strand
GCTGCTGCGCGGAGAACTGCAGCGCGCGCATCCCGATCGACAGCGACTCGACGAGGGTCACGACGCCACGGACCAGCGGCAGCTTTCGCAGCGGCGAGGTCGCCAGCTTCGAGCGCGTCGGGCCCTCCTGCACCGCAATCCCGCCGTCGGGGCGCCTCACCGCGATCGACAGGCAGCCCGGCGCGCGCATCATCACACCCTCGATGACGGCCTGGCCTCCGATGTACGGCTTGTTGTCGCTCATGGCGGGGGCACTCTAAGGCGCGCTGTCGATGACGTCACGCGGATGGCTCGCCATCGACGGACGACAAACGCCGGCGGCCGCACGAGGCGTCCACCGGCGTGACGAAGCGAGCGCGAGGCTCAGACCTCTTTGGTCTCGGGCTTCGGCGCGTCCTTGACGGCGTACTTGCGGCGGAAGCGCTCGACACGGCCGGCCGTGTCCATGATCTTCTGCTTGCCCGTGTAGAACGGGTGGCACTGGCTGCAGACGTCGACCGAGTATGAGCCCGTCGTGGAACGGAGCTGGCCGACCGAGCCGCACGCGCACTTGATCGTGGCGTCGCTGTACGTGGGATGAATGTCAGGCTTCATTGGGGCAATCCTCTCGCTCCGCGGATAGGAGCCGGGGCGATTTAGTGCAAGAGTGACCCGATCGCAAGTGAAGACGACTCAGGGAGGTCCTCGAGCGCTGCACTTCGTCGAAAACTTGCGGCGCCGAGGGGCAGCGGGGTAACAGCCGTGAAGGGGCCTCGCAGCCCGCGCTCGCTCGTGGCCGCTCGGCCCGCACCTGCTGGAAGGACCCGAAAGCCCCATGGCGCAGAAGCAGATTCAACTCGTCGCTCGCGGCCGAGTGCAAGGCGTGTACTACCGGGCCTCCGCGCAGCGTGAGGCCAAGCGACTCGGGCTCACGGGCTGGGTGAAGAACCGCACGGATGGCGCGGTGGAGATGGTCGTCGAGGGCGAGGAGGACCAGGTGAAGGACTTCCTCGCCTGGGCCCAGCACGGCCCGGCGACTGCCCGCGTCGAGAAAGTGGAGACCCGATGGCGCAGCTACACAGGCGAATTCGCCGACTTCCGCATCATCGGCTGACCGCTCGAGTCGGTTTCGGCGTGCTCGTCGGTGCGCTGCTGTGGCTCAGCACCGCGGCGGCGCGTGCCCAAACTCCAGCGTCGACGCTCGTCGGCGCGGCGGAACTCGGCGCCCTCGCAGAGCGCCTCGGAAGCGATGACCCGGCGGCGCGCGAGGCCGCCGTGGCTGTACTTCGTGCGCTCGACGAGGACGCTCTCCCCGGCATCGAGGCGCGGATCGTCAGCCTTGCCGGGCACCGGCCGCCGGCCGCCGATGTCAGCGCAGCGATCGCGGACATTCGACACGGCGCAGGCAGTCGCCGCGCGGACGACCAGATCGATATCGGTCCGGGCGTGCTGCCTGCGCTGGCCGTGCGACACGACGCGACGCTGGTGGCCGTGTGCGAGAGCGTGGTCTTGTGGCGCGCGCTCGAGAGCATCGGGACGACCGCGTCGTACCGCATGCTCGCCGACCTCGTCGCGCTCGACGGCGCGCCCTGGGAGGCAGAGACCCATCGCTTCGTCGAGCGCGTCGGCGTGCGACTCGGACCGATGCTGATCGCCGTGCGAAACCATCCGAACACGATGGTCCGGCGCTGGTCCCGCTGGGCAGGGACGGAGCTCGGCTTCGATGTCCCGGGGCGCGCGATTCAGCTTCCAGCGGTCGCGCACGACAGCACCCTGCTCGCCGACACGCTGCAGGCCTACGGCGCGGTGCGCCAGATGGATGCCATGCGCGTCCTCGCGTCCTACGTCGGGAGTCAGCACGCCCAGGTGCGGGAGGCCGCGCGGGCGTCCCTGGCGCTGTTCGGACGAAACGCGATCTGGGCGATGCGGGAGCAGCTCGAGCTCGTCACCGGCCAAGACGCGAATCCCGAGTGGGGTTGGGAGCGCACGATGACCGCGCTCTACGCGGCGCACGACGACGCTCGGCTCGCGCCCGTGCGAGCGGAGCTAGCCGCCGGCCAAGCTGCGGCGGCGCGGGCGGACTTCGAAGAGATGGGCCGCCACTACGCGGCGGTCCTCCTCCGCGCGCCGGAGCTCGCCCAGCGCGACCAGATGGCGGCGGGCTACGCGAGCCTCGGCGAGCTACGCCGCAGCCATGCCGATCCGACAGGCGCAGAGCACGCCTACCGCCGCGCGGTGTTCCTCGCGCCCACGCACGCTCAAGCTCCCTCGTGGAAGTGCGCCCTGCTCGCCCTCCACGCGGACCTCGAGCTCTCGCGCGGAGTCGCTGACCTACACGCGTACCAACGAGTCCTCGAGCTCGCGCCGGCCGACGTTCGTGCCCGAGAAGTGCTCGACCGGGTGAGCGGTGCACACGCCTCCCGTGACCGCGTGAAACGCCGCGTAGCCGCGGGCGCTGCCGCGCTGCTGCTGCTCGTCGCCGCCGTCACTGCCCTGAGCTATCGGTCCGAGCGGCTGACCGTGCGCGCGCCGAACCCCGCCGAAGTCTCCGACGACAGCGACACCTCACCAGGCTCGCTCACCGCGCCCGCTGCCTGAGCATCGCTCGGCCGGAGCGCTCTCTGCCGCTACGCGGAAGCCAACGGCGGACGCCGAGACGGGCGGTTTGGCTTCGGCGCGTCGGCGCCAGTGAGGTTCTCGACGCTCGCGCGCAGCTTGTTCGCGGAGTACGCACGCGACGCGGACCGAAGATGAAGCTCCGCAGGGCCAGGCTCCTGCTCCCTGGACGCTTCGGCCGGTGGGTCGTGCAGCACGACCGGCGGCTGAGGCGCCGCCGCGACCTCCCTCGCCGCCGGCCCAATGACCTCGGCGTGCATCTCGACATGGAGCGGCTCCGGCGCGCCCTCCGCCCCGTCGTCCCCATCCTCGAGAAGCGCGAGCCCGAGCCAAGCGAGTCGACGCGCCAGCTGTACCCGCTCGCTCGCGGGTACTGCGCGCGGACCGTCTAGCCGTGGGAAGCGTCGCGGAGCCACGCGTCTAGCCTAGCAGGCCGCCTGCAAGCGCGAAACGGTCGCTCCTCAGAATTTTGTAGGCCGCCCCACCGACGAGACGGAGCCCCACCCGGCCCGCGCACGCGCGGCTCTCGAATGCATGCCCAACCCCAGCAAGTGTCCGGCCCCGGCTTCAATGGGCACAACGCGAAATGCGCCGCCCGCTATTCGCAGGCAGCGCACTCGGGTCCATCGCTACCCGAAGGTCGCGATACCCATCAGCCGATCATCAGGCGCCTTCGGGAAGGAACTCGATGACCGCCATCTCGGCGTTGTCACCGCGACGCGGCCCGAGCTTCATCATGCGAGTGTAGCCGCCGCCCTTGCCGGCAGCCGCCTTCACCCGCGCGATGAACCGAGGTGCAAGCACCTCGAACAGCTTCTTCACGAGGTCGATCTCCTCGACGCTCCCATCAGAGAGCGTCTTGGTGCCACGGTGCGGAAGGAACGCCGCCACCTGGCGCCGCGCCGCGAGACGCGCGCCTACGACCCTGAGTCGCTCGGCATCCTTCAGCTTGCCCTCGTCTACCGTGAGGTCGTCGCCGAGACGAATCGCCCGCGTCAGAAGCCGCTCCGCGATCCGGCGCAGCTCCTTTGCTTTCGCGTCCGTCGTCTCGATACGCTCGTACATCACGAGATTCGCCGCGAGGTTACGGAACATCGCGCGGCGATGACTCGTGCTGCGGCCGAACTTCCTGCCCGCCTTCTTATGACGCATTGTGAATACCCGTCCGGCTCCGCTCAGCGCGGCCTGTGTCGAAACTAGTTGGCGGCCTGCTGCTGCTTCCAGCGCTCGAGCATCTGCTGCCAGTTATCGATCCGCATGCCGAGCTGGAGCCCCATATCGGCGAGAATCTCTTTGATTTCTTTCAAGGACTTGCGGCCGAAGTTCTTCGTCTTCAGCATCTCGCCCTCGGTCTTCTGAACCAGCTCACCGATGAGGTGAATGTTGGCGTTCTGAAGGCAGTTCGCCGACCGAACCGAGAGCTCAAGCTCTTCGACGGAGCGGAACAGGTTCTCGTTGAGCGGCTCGTCATCCGACGCGCTTGCCGCAACGGCCTCTTCCTCTTCCTCGAAGTTGATGAAGATCGTGAGCTGATCCTTGAGGATCTTCGCGGCGTAGGCCACGGCGTCCTGCGGCTTGATCGAGCCGTTGGTCCAGACCTCGAGCGTGAGCTTGTCGTAGTCGGTGATCTGACCGACGCGAGCGTTCGTGACGGTGTAGTTCACCTTCCGGATCGGCGAGTAGAGCGCGTCGATCGGGGTCGTGCCGATGTTCATCGTCGGCGTCTTGTTGCGGTCCGCCGGGACGTAGCCGCGTCCAACGTTCACCGTGAGTTCACCGGAGAACTTGCCACCCTTGGAGACGGTGCAAATCACGTGATCAGGGTTCAGGATCTCGACCTGATCGGTCGTCTGAATGTCCCCCGCCTTGACCTCACAAGGCCCCGACTTCTCCAGCCGCAGGAGCTGCGTCCGAGCCGTGTGGCTCTTGACGACGACTTCCTTGAGGTTGAGGACGATGTCCGTTACGTCCTCGACGACGTCCGACACGCTCGTAAACTCATGCAGCGCGCCGTCGATCTTCACCGCGGTGATGGCCGCCCCCTGAAGGGAGGAGAGCAGCACACGACGGATCGAGTTTCCAAGCGTGATGCCGAACCCGCGCTCGAGCGGCTCGCACACGAACTTGCCGTAGAACGGCGTCAGCGTCTCGGTTTCCACCGGGACAGTCTTTGGGCGAATCAGTTCGCGCCAGTTGCGTGCGACGAGGGTATTGCTCATTTGGGGCCTTGGTCCTGGGCGGTAGTATGACCGCTGTGGGAGCGACTACGGAGCGGGCGCGATTACACGACCGAGGTCGATGGAATCAGCCAGTTGCGAGGCAAAGAGGCAGCCTGCGCCCGCGAGAGTGAGGGCGCTATTAGCGCGAGTAGAACTCAACGATGAGCTGCTCTTGAATCGGCAGCGTGATCTCTTCGCGGTTCGGCGCGGTCTTGATCGTCGCCGTGAACGCGCCCTTGTCGAGCTCGAGCCACTGAGGAACGCCACGGCGGTCGACGCCCTCGAGAGCCGTCACGACACGCTTGTGAGCGCGGCTGCCCTCGGCAATCGTGATCTTGTCTCCAAGCCGCACGTTGTAGGACGGGACGTTGACGATCCGTCCGTTCACGAGAACGTGCTTATGCCGAACGAGCTGCCGGGCCTCGCTACGGGTCGCGGCGAAGCCGATGCGGTAGCAGGCCGAGTCAAGTCGACGCTCGAGGAGCCCGAGGAGCTGCTCGCCGGTGACGCCCTTGACGCGGTCCGCCTCAGCGAAGTACTTGCGGAACTGGCGCTCGAGGACGCCGTAGATCCGGCGGACCTTCTGCTTCTCACGAAGACGCACGCCGTACTCGGTGAACTTGATCCGGCGCTGCCCGTGCTGACCGGGCGGGTAGGGGCGCCGATCGAAGCTGCACTTGTCGGTGTAGCAGCGGTCGCCCTTGAGGAACAGCTTCAGATTTTCCCGGCGGCAGAGCTTGCAGACCGGACCGATATAACGCGCCATCTCGAGTTCTCCGAAAATCGTTCCTGCTGGGACGTGAGCTCATTTGGGGCGCAGGAACCCAAACGAATGCGAGGCGAGCGAGCTGACGGGACTGAGCGGCGAAAGACGCTCGCCGTTGATTAGACGCGGCGGCGCTTCGGCGGACGGCAGCCGTTGTGCGGGATCGGCGTCACGTCACGGACCAAGGTGACCTTGAGCCCGGCGATCTGGAAAGCGCGAAGCGCGCTCTCGCGCCCGGCCCCAGGTCCCTTCACGAAGATGGCGACGCTGCGCATCCCGTGCTCCTGCGCCTTGCGGGCGGCATCCTCGGCCGCCAGCTGAGCAGCGAAGGGCGTGCTCTTGCGCGAGCCCTTGAAGCCCTTCGAGCCGGCGCTCGACCACGACACCACGTTCCCGCTGAGATCGGTGATCGTGACGATCGTGTTGTTGAAGGTCGACTGCACGTGCGCGATGCCCGTGCCGATGTTCTTCTTGACCTTCTTCTTCGTCTTCGGGCCGGCCTTCGCCGCTGCTGCCTTCGCCATGGAGCTCTCCTAATTCCTGTCTACTCGCCGAGCCGATCCGAGAAAAATTTCACCTCTTCACGAGGCCCGCGAGAACTACTTCTTCGGCACGCCGCCGCCGCCACCCGCACTGACACCACGACGCGGGCCCTTGCGGGTCCGGGCGTTCGTGTGAGTACGCTGGCCACGAACGGGCAAGCCGCGCCGGTGCCGAAGGCCGCGATAGCAGCCCAGGTCCATCAAGCGCTTGATGTGCATCTGGATCTCCCGACGGAGATCTCCTTCGACCTTGTAATTCGACTCGAGCAGGTCGCGGATCTTCTTGACGTCGCTGTCGTCAAGATCCTCCGCGCGCTTGCTCTCCGGGATTCCACTCTTTGCGCAGATCTCCTGCGCGCGGGTGAGCCCGATCCCGTAGATGTACTGGAGTGCGATGACGATGTGCTTGCGACCTGGAAGGTCGACGCCGGCTATACGTGCCATGACTATTCCCCTCTCCTCAGCCCTGCCGCTGCTTGTGGCGGGGGTTGGTGCAGATGATACGAACGACGCCGCGGCGCCTGATCACCTTACACTTGTCACAGACCGTCTTGACGCTCGGGCGAACCTTCATAGCCGACTCCCTAAAATTCTCTCGGAGACCTTTGTCTCCCTGCGGACCAGCTGCCGTCTCGACCATGTCAGCCGATGCGGCTCTTGATGCTTCCCCTCGAGGGGTCATACGCCGAAAGCTCCACCGCGACCCTGTCTCCCGGAAGTACCTTGACCGTCACCCGACGAGTGGCGGCTCCCAGCGACGCGATGATGCTCCGACCGTCGTCCAGCTGAACCCGAAAAAGCCCTCGCGGCATGGCATCGAGAATGATCCCCTCGACTGCGCGATGCTCTGAATGGGCCGTCATCTCTCCCGGGTCTCGCCTGCCCGGCATTGCGCCGGGCCGCCTCGTCTCCTCTTCCGTCTCGATTTCGCCTCAGCGTGCGACGGCATCGCGAATACGCGCCGTGACATCGTCGAGCGAACCGACCGCATTCACCGTCACGACCAGCCCCTTGGCTCCGTAGTACCCGAGCAGAGGCGCCGTATTCGCCAGATACTCTTCGTGGCGCTTCCGCACGACCTCCTCGAGGTCGTCCTTCCGCTGACTAAGCTCGCCACCGCAATTGGCGCAGCGTCCCTCCGAGGGGGGCGGACTATAGCGCACATGGTAGATGTGTCCACACCCTACGCACGTGCGCCGTCCCGTGATCCGATCGATCTGCTCCGCGAGGCTGATTTCCATCGACACGACGACGTCGATCTTGCGCTCGAGCCGATCCAACATCGAGTCGAGCGCCTCCGCCTGAGGAATCGTGCGCGGGTAGCCGTCGAAGATCGCGCCGGCTTCCGCGTCCTCGGCCTTGAGCCGCTGTTCCACGAGCTCCAGAACAAGCGCGTCGGGCACAAGCTTGCCCGCAGACATGAAACTCTCGAAGCGCTTGCCGAGATCCGTCCCCGACGCCCGCTCCGCGCGCATCATGTCGCCCGTCGAGATCTGGGGCACAGACAGCTGCGAGATGAGTCGCTTCGCCTGAGTACCCTTTCCCGCGCCGGGAGGGCCGAAGAGGATGACATCCATGCGTTACGCCCTGCGTCCCCGGATGCGCGGACCCTTGGGGCCCGTGAGGCCCTCGTAGTGCCGCGTGATCAAGTGGGACTCGATCTGCTGGACGGTGTCGAGAGCGACGCCGACGACGATCATGATCGACGTGCCACCGAAGTAGAACGGCACGTGGAAGTAGGATTGCAGCAGCGTCGGCACCGTGCACACCGCCGCGATGTAGATCGCGCCACCGAACGTGATCCGCGAGACGCGCCGGTCGATGTACTCAGCCGTCTGCTTCCCCGGCCGCACGCCCGGGATGAAGGCGTTCTGCTTCTTCAGGTTGTCCGCGACCTCAACCGGTTGGAACGTGACCGCCGTGTAGAAGTACGCGAAGAACACGACCAAAACGACGAAGAGAACGGTGTAGCGCCAGTCACCGGGGTTCAGTACCGTCTGAAGCGCATCCATCCCGGGGATGTTGAAGTTCGCCAGGGTGTTCGGGAACATCAGCAAAGACGACGCAAAGATGGGAGGGATGACGCCCGCCATGTTGACGCGTAGCGGAAGGTGCGACGTCTGCCCGCCATACATCTTCCGACCAACCATGCGCTTCGCGTAGTGGATCGGAATGCGCAGTTGGCCGCGCTCAAAGAACACGATGACCGCGATCACCAGGAGCGCGATGATTGCCACGAGCAGCAGCGAGATCGGCTGAATCTGCCCGATCTTGACCTGCTCGACGGTCTTCACGAGCGCGTCCGGAAGGCCGGCCACGATCCCCGCGAAGATGATCAGAGAGATTCCGTTCCCGATGCCCCGCTCGGTGATCTGCTCACCAAGCCACATGATGAACGCGGTTCCCGTCGTGAGCGAAACCACGGTCAGGAAGTAGAACGCGGGGCCGTGGAGAGTGACGACGTCGCCGTACTGGGACTCGCCGTTCATTCCCTCGAGCCAAAGCGCGATGCCGATTCCCTGAACGCAGCTCAGGATGACCGTACCGTAGCGCGTGTACTGATTGATCTTTCGATTCCCGGCCTCGCCCTCCTTACGGAGTTCGGCAAGCTGCGGTACGACGACGCTCATCAACTGGAGGATGATGCTCGCCGAAACGTACGGCATGATTCCGAGCGCGAAAATCGACATCTGCTGCAGCGCGCCGCCTGAGAACATGTTGAACATGCCCAGAAAGCTGCCGCTGCTCGACGACACGATCTGACGCATCACGTTTCGGTCGACGCCCGGAGTCGTCACGAAGATGCCGACGCGATAGACCGCCAGAAGCGCAAGCGTCCAACTCAGACGCCGCGTCAGCTCGGGGATCTTGAAGATATTCGCGAAGGCACTCATCGGAGATCGACCTCGGGGGCTGTTCTAGTCGCGGGGTTCACGCGCCGTGTTCTACTCAGAACGCGGAGGGAGCGCGATGACCTCGGCCTTGCCTCCGGCCTTTTCGATCTTTTCTTTGGCGGTGGCGCTGAAGGCGTGCGCGCGAATGGTGAGAGGACGGTCAATTTCGCCGTTCCCAAGAACCTTCACGCCGTCGAACTGCCCGCGCACGAGGCGCTTACCTCGAAGAGCCTCGGCGTCGACGACCGAGCTCGCGTCGAACACCGCGAGGTCCCGGAGGTTGACGGTCGCCAGGTTGCGCGAGAAGGGGTTCCAGAAGCCGACCTTGGGCAGGCGGCGCTGAAGCGGAAGCTGTCCGCCCTCGAACGCGAGCTTCGAGAACGCGCCCGGGTGACGGGCTTTCTGACCCTTCTGGCCTTTGCCAGCGGTCTTGCCGAGCCCTGAACCCGGACCACGGCCCTTGCGGCGCTTGGTCTTGACCGCGCCCCGAGCAGGGCGAAGCCGAGAGAGAATCGGGACGTACTTCTCGGTCGAATCGGCCTCAGACATCGTGCTCTCCGACATCGACGGTCTCCACCTTGACGAGGTGAAGCACCTTCTTGATCATTCCGCGAAACGACGGCGTGTTGTCCACGACGACGCTGGAGTGCGGTCCACGCAGGCCCAGGCCTTTGAGCGTGAGGCGCTGCGAGGGTACCCGGCCGGCACCGCTTCGAACCTGAACGACCTGAAGCTTCTGGGTCATGACCGACTCTCGATGATGTCTTCGACCGGCCGACCGCGGCGTGCCGCAACATCCGCCACAGCCTCGAGGCTCTGAAGCGCTGCGACGGTCGCGTGAACGACGTTATGGGGATTGGAGGTGCCGAGGATCTTCGAGAGCACGTCTCGAATGCCTGCAGCCTCTACGACCGCGCGGACGGCACCGCCGGCGATGACACCCGTACCGGCCGACGCCGGGCGGAGCATGACCTTGCCGGCCCCGAAATTCCCATCCACGCGGTGCGGGATGGAGGTGCCGACGAGCGGCACCTTGAAGATGTGCTTACGCGCCTGCTCGTTGCCCTTGCGGATGGCGTCGGGGACCTCATTGGCCTTGCCGAGACCAACGCCGACGTGCCCCTTGCCGTCGCCGACGACGACGAGCGCACTGAAGCTGAACCGGCGACCGCCCTTGACGACCTTGGCGACGCGGTTGATATGGACTACGCGCTCGGTGAGATCCTCGAGCGTGTTCGGATCGATGCCTGCCATCTTGATAGTCCTTCTGCTCAGAACTCGAGGCCGGCCTGGCGGGCGGCTTCGGCGAGGGCCTTGATACGACCGTGGTAGAGGAACCCGTTGCGGTCGAAGACCACCTTGGCGTAGCCCTTGGCCTTGCAGGCCTCGGCGACTGCCTTGCCGACTACCTTCGCGGCGTCCGTCTTGCTCGCCTCGGCGGCGGGCGCCTTGACGTCCTTGGTCAGCGTAGACACCTGCAGAAGGGTCTTGCCCCCCGCGTCGTCCACGAGCTGCGCGTAGATGTGCTTCGCGCTGCGAAACACGCTCAGACGCGGGCGCTCCGCGGTGCCAGTGATCTTCTTGCGGATACGGAGCTTGCGCTTCTGCCGCGACTCAATCTTGTCGTACGCCATGTTCCTCTAACCTCCGCGCCACTCGCCGGCTTAATACGGCGAGCGATCGTGCGCTATGGCCGCCATCGATTGCTGCACCCATCAGGAGAGACCGGTGCGCCGGTCTCCTGACACCCGAACTACTTCTTGCCGCTCTTGCCGGCCTTGCCCGCCTTGATGCGGACCTTCTCCCCAGTAAACCGGACGCCCTTGCCCTTGTAGGGCTCCGGCGGGCGGAAACTGCGGATCTTCGCGGCAGTTTGTCCGAGCAGCTCGTTGTCGTGAGACTCGAGATGAAGCCGCGGCTTCTTCGTGCCGCCCTCGTCGATCGACTCCACGCGGGCCTTGATCCCGGGCGGAAGCGTGACGTTTACCGGATGCGACAAGCCCAGCGCAAGGGTCAGCTGCTGACCCTTGAGCTCGGCTCGGTAGCCGACGCCGACGAGGTCGAGCGAGAGGGCGTAGCCCTTCGAGACTCCGTGAACCATGTTCTTGATCAGCGCCCAGGTAAGGCCCTGCAGGCGGGGGCCCTCGAGCGGGGCGGACTTCAAGACGTGCACGAGAATCGTGCCGTTCTCGAGCGTGATCGAGACCTTGTCGGAGAACGACTTGTCGCTCTCTCCCTTGGGCCCCTTGATGGCGACGTGCGCGCCCTTTACGGTCGCGGTCACACCCTGCGGGATCGGGATCGGCCGCTTGCCGATACGAGACTGCCGCTGGGCGGGAACGGTCTCAGTGGCGGTCATCACCACACCTCACAGAGAAGCTCGCCGCCGACCTTCTTGTGACGCGCTTGACGGTCCGTCATGACGCCGTGCGACGTCGAGAGGATCGAGATGCCCATGCCGTTGTAGACCTGGGGAATCCCATCGTAGCTCACGTAGACGCGGCGGCCGGGACGGCTGGATCGGCGGATACCCGCGATCGCGCTCGTCCGGTCTCGACCGTACTTGAGGATGATGGTGAGCTTTCCGAAGCCTTCGTCCGAAACCCGGACATCGGAGACGAAGCCCTCTTGCTTGAGGAGCTCCGCCACGTTCTTCTTCAGCTTGGAGAGGGGCATTTCCGTACGGTCGAGTCGCGCGAGCGACGCGTTGCGGATGCGGGAGAGCATATCGGCGATCGGATCGGTCATCATGACGAAATGCCTCTCACCAGCTCGACTTCGTGACGCCCGGGATATCTCCCTGAAGCGCGTACTTCCGCAGGCAAAGCCGGCAGAGCTGGAACTTACGGTAGAAGCCACGGGGGCGTCCACAGACCTTGCACCGGTTCCGGTATCGAACCTGGAACTTCGGCGTCTTCTCCATCTTCGCGAACGCTTGCAGGCGAGCCATGGCTTAAGTCTCCGGCTGCGACTTGCGGAAAGGAAGGCCGAGGTGCGCAAGAAGCGCTCGACCGTGGTCGTCCGACGTTGCCGTCGTGACGAAAGAGATGTTCATGCCCTTGATCTTGTCGATCTTATCGTAGTCGATCTCGGGGAAGATGATCTGCTCACGAATACCGAGGGAGTAGTTCCCGCGGCCATCGAAGGACTTGGGCGAGACACCCTTGAAGTCTCGGACGCGCGGCAGTCCGAAGGACACCAGGCGGTCCACGAAATCCCACATGCGCGAGCGGCGAAGGGTGACCATCACGCCGATCGGCATGTTCTCGCGAAGTTTGAAAGTCGCGATGGACTTCTTCGCCTTCGTGATCACGGGCTTCTGCCCACAGATCGCCATCATCTCGATGACGGCGCTGTCGATGATCTTGGCGTTCTGGACTGCGTCTCCCAGGCCCATGTTCAGTACGACCTTCTGCAGTCGCGGGACCTGCATTGGGTTCGTGAGCTGAAGCTCCTTCATGAGCGCCGGGACAATCTGGTCCCGATACCGCTGCTGCATCCGCGAAACGTACTCACCCATGATCATCGCCTCGTTGGCTTGTAGGGCAGCCTGTGGCCTCTAGGTAACCGCTCTAGAGACTCTATCCGCCACCCGCTGAGCCCGTTGGAACCGTCTCGTACCCGAATGGCTGCTTCTTGCAGAGAATGCGTGGAGACTCAGCCGTCTAGAACGGTGCCGGTCTTTACCGCGATGCGGACCTTCGTGCCGTCCTTGTCCGTGCCGATCTTCACACGAGTCGGCTTGTCGGACTTCGTGTCGAGAAGCATCACCTTCGAGACATGAAGCGCAGCTTCCTTCTCGATGATTCCGCCTTCGCGATTCTTCGGGGTGGGGCGCGTGTGGCGCTTCACCTTGTTGACGCCCTCGACGATGACCTTCTCGGTCTCGGGGAGAACCCGGAGAACGCGTCCGCGCTCACCCTTGCTCTTACCGGAGATCACGACGACCATGTCGTCCTTCTTGATCCGCAGCGACATCAGACGACCTCAGGCGCGAGCGAGATGATCTTCATGAACTTCTTGCCACGGAGCTCGCGCGCCACTGGGCCGAAGATACGGGTTCCGATCGGCTCGGACGCCGCGTTCACGAGGACGACGCTGTTCGCGTCGAACTTGATGTAGCTGCCGTCGGGGCGCAGATACTCGCGGCGCGTACGAACGACGACCGCCTTCGCGACCTCACCCTTCTTCACCTTGGCGGTGGGGAGGGCTTCCTTGATTGCGACGACGATGATGTCGCCCAACCCGGCGTAGCGACGGCGGGAGCCGCCGAGGACTTTGATGCACATGACACGCTTGGCGCCGCTGTTGTCAGCGACATCGAGCTCGGTTTCAGTCTGGATCACGTCAGACCTCCTCGGGGCGATCGACGAGCCGGATTGCTACCCAGCGCTTCGTCTTGGACAGCGGACGCGACTCGCGGATCTCGACGAGATCGCGGGTCTTGAACTCGTGCTTTTCGTCGTGCGCGTGGTACTTCGCCCGGCGCTTGACGTACTTGCCGTAGACGGGATCGCGGTAACGACGCACGACCTCGACCACAATCGTCTTCTGGGTCCGACCGGGGGACTCGGTGTCGTTGACGACACGGCCCACCAGCAGACGGCGCGCTCCGCGCTCGCTCGACGCCGGCGGAGTCGGCTCGGCCTTCTTCAGTGTATTCGCCATGATCAGGCCTTCTCCGTGGCGCGCTGAACGAGCACGGTCTTGACGCGCGCTACGTCGCGGCGCAGGCGCCGGACCTTCGCAGTGTCGTCGAGCTGGTTGGTGTGGTTGTCGAAGCGCGACTTCCAGAGCTGCCGAGTGAGATCCTTCTCAAGCTCTTGCAGGTCTTCAGTCGTCCGCTCACGAATCTCCGCTGGCTTCATAGGTCGGTGCTCCGAGTCATGAACTTCGCCGCGACGGGCAGCTTGTGCCCGGCAAGGCGGAAAGCCTCGCGAGCGGTCTCCTCGGTCACGCCCTGGATCTCGAACATCACGCGGCCAGGCTTGACGACGGCCACGTAGCCCTCGACTGCGCCCTTGCCGGAACC
Organism: uncultured Sandaracinus sp.; assembly: GCA_903896985.1. Taxonomy (GTDB): domain Bacteria; phylum Myxococcota_A; class Polyangia; order Polyangiales; family JADJQN01; genus CAIUAC01. The sequence continues at coordinate 625 of CAIUAC010000004.1, read as the reverse complement.
CATTCGAGTCTCGAGCGGCTTCTTGGTGATCGGCTTGTCCGGAAAGATGCGGATGTAGAGCTTCCCGAGGCGCTTCACGTGCCGCTGGATCGCCATACGAGCCGCTTCAATCTGACGCGAGGTCACCCAGCCCGGCTCGAGAGCCTGAAGGGCGAAATCACCGAACGAAATGTCTGATCCGCGCATGGCGAGGCCGGCGGTCCGACCCTTCATGGCCTTGCGATACTTGGTGCGCTTCGGCTGCAGCATGACTCAGCTCCTCGAGGCCTGCGCGGGCGCGATGCGGCGACGGCGCTGCGGGAGGATCTCGCCCTTGAAGATCCAGCACTTCACACCGATGGTGCCGTAAGTGGTCATCGCCGTGGCGACGCCGAACTCGATATCCGCCCGGAGCGTGTGCAGCGGCACCCGGCCCTCGCGGTAACCCTCGTGGCGGGCGATCTCTGCGCCACCGAGGCGTCCGCCCGCATAGACACGAATTCCCTTTGCGCCGAACTTCATGGCCGTCTGCACGGCCTTCTTCATGGCGCGCCGGAAGGCGACGCGGCGCTCAAGCTGCGTCGCGATGTTCTCGGCGACGAGCTGCGCGTTGGTCTCCGCCTTGCGAACTTCCTGGATGTCGATG
>CAIUAC010000003.1 GCA_903896985.1 uncultured Sandaracinus sp. | reverse complement strand
GCGGCGACGACGCGGCTGCACCTCTCGGCGACGTTCGCCGACGGCGCGACGATCGACGCGCAGCTCTGAGCGCGTCGACGCGCACCTCTGAGCGCGTCGACGCGCAGCTCTGAGCTCTGCACGCTCGCGCGACACCTCGCGCAGCTCTGAGAAGAACGAGCGAATCGACTGCGTCAAGCCTTGTCCGCGATCGGCGCGTTGCTACACACGACGGCCCTATGACGACCTCTGCCGTTCCCACTTCGACCGCGTCCGCCGACTTGCCGCCGTTCGATCCGGTCCCTGCGCTCGCGGAAGAGCTGAGCCTGCCGGGGCGCGGCGTCGCGGCGGTCGTGCAGCTGCTCGCGGAGGGCGCGACGGTGCCGTTCATCGCGCGCTACCGCAAGGAGCTGACGGGCGGGCTCGACGAGGTGCAGATCCGCGCGATCGAGGAGCGCCGCACGTACCTGATCGAGATGGAGGCGCAGCGGCGCACCGTGCTCGACTCGATCCACGGCCAGGGCAAGCTCACGCCCGAGCTGCGCAAGCGCATCCTCGCGTGCACGACGAAGGCGGCGCTCGACGATCTCTACCTGCCGTACAAGCCGAAGCGCCGCACGCGCGCGATGATCGCCCGCGAGCGCGGGCTCGAGCCGCTCGCGCTCTCGATCCTCGCGCAGGCGACGAGCGGCAGCCCGAGCGAGGCGGCGCAGGCGTTCGTCGACGCGGCGAAGGAAGTGCCCGACATCGCGGCGGCGCTCCAAGGCGCGCGCGACATCGTCGCCGAGGCCGTCGCCGAGCACGCGGACGTGCGCGCGATGGCGCGGACGGCGTTCGTCGAGGAGGGCGTGCTCGCGGCGACCGTCGTCGCCGACAAGAAGAACGAGCGCACGAAGTTCGAGGACTACTACGATCACACCGAGGCCGTCGCGAAGATGCCGTCCCATCGCTACCTGGCGATCCGGCGCGGTGAGAAGGAGGGCGTGATCCGCGCCGCCATCACGGTGGAGGCCGAGCGAATGCTGCCGCGCATCGAGCGCACGATGAAGCTCGACGGGCAGTCGCCGTGGGCCGATGAGCTCGCGACTGCGATCGGCGACGCGTGGAAGCGCCTGCTCGCGCCGTCGGTCGAGAACGATGTGCGCGTGGACCTGAAGATGAAGGCGGACCGCGACGCGGTGGAGGTCTTCGCCGACAACATGAAGAACCTGCTCCTCGCGGCGCCGCTCGGCGGCAAGGCGGTCGTCGGCATCGACCCGGGGCTGCGCTCGGGCTGCAAGGTCGCCGCGGTGGACGCGACGGGGAAGTTCCTCGAGACGATCGTGATCTATCCGTCGCAGGGCGAGGCGCAGGCGGCGCGCGCGAAGCGGGACCTCGGCGCGTTCCTCGTGAAGCACAAGCCGGTCGCGGTCGCCGTCGGCAACGGCACGGGCGGGCGCGAGACGGAGACGTTCACGCGCGAGGTGGCGCGCGAGAACAAGCTCGACGGCACGATCGTCGTCGCGGTCAGCGAAGCGGGCGCGAGCGTCTACTCGGCGTCGGACGTCGCGCGCGAAGAATTCCCCGACCTCGACCTGACGATCCGCGGCGCCATCTCGATCGCGCGGCGCCTGCAAGATCCGCTCGCGGAGCTCGTGAAGGTCGAGCCGAAGGCGATCGGCGTCGGGCAATATCAGCACGACGTCCATCAGCCGCTGCTCGTCCGCAAGCTCGGCGAGGTGATCGAGTCGTGCGTGAACGCCGTCGGCGTCGAGCTGAACACGGCGAGCGCGCCGCTGCTCTCGTACGTCTCGGGCATCGGTCCCGCGCTCGCGAAGAAGATCGTCGTGCACCGCGAGGAGCACGGCGCGTTCGCGAGCCGCGACGACGTGATGAAGGTCGCGGGGCTCGGTCCGAAGGCGTTCGTGCTCGCGGCGGGGTTCCTCCGCGTGCGCGGCTCGAGCAACCCGCTCGACATGAGCGCGGTGCACCCCGAGCGCTACGCCCTCGTCGAGCGCATCGCCGCGGATATGGGCGTGCCGCTCGCCTCGCTCGTCGGGGACGCGGCGCGCGCGGACGCGATCGATGTGCCCTCGTACGTCGGCAAGTTCGCGGCGGATGGCGTCGGTGAGCCGACGCTGCGCGACATCGTCGCGGAGCTACGCAAGCCGGGGCGCGACCCGCGCGCGAGCTTCGAGCCGCCGAAGTTCCGAGACGACGTGCAGACGCTCAACGACCTCAAGGAAGGGATGATCCTCGAAGGCGTCGTGACGAACGTGACGGCGTTCGGCGCGTTCGTGGACGTCGGCGTGCACCAGGACGG
>CAIUAC010000002.1 GCA_903896985.1 uncultured Sandaracinus sp. | reverse complement strand
GTCTCGACGGTCTAGTGCGCATCTGGGAGGAGCACGCGCGCCTCACGCCGGCCCCCGCGGTGCTCGATCTGCTCGCGCGCCTCTACGTCGAGCGCCGCGACGTCTTCACGCGGCTGCTGACGCCGGGCGGCGAGCGGCCGTTCGCGGGTGGGATGTCGCTCGAGGACTACCGGATGGCCAACCTCGCGGTCGCGCGGGCGCCGCTCGACGTCGCGGCGGTCTACCTCGCGGTCGGCGATGTCGCGTCAGCGGAGGCGCGCGTGCAGACGCTCGGCGGCGTCTCACCGACCGAGGCGCAGGTCGCGGGCGTGCTGCGCGAGGCGCGGCAGGCGGGCGGCGAGGGCGACGAGGCGCTGCTCGTGCTCTCGCGCGGCTACATGGAGGATGAGGTCGGCCGGCCCGACGTCTCGCGCACCCTGTGCACGCTCGGTCGGCGGCGCTCGCCCGAAGACGCGCGCTTTCCGCAGTGTCTCGGGCGCATCGCGGCGATCGAGCAGCGCTACGCGGACGCGACGGCGCACTACGCCGAGGCGATCCGGCTCGCTCCGACGGAGCGCGGGCTCTACGACGAGGCGCTCTCGGTGCTCAACGACCTGATCGGGCGCGGCTATCTGCAGGGCGGCTCGCGCGACGCGCGGGCGCTCGCTCATCAGGCGGAGGAGATCCTCGAGGAGCGTATGCGGCGCTTCCCGACGCCGGCGCCGCCGGTGCCCGCGGAGCAGCTCTTTCTCGCGATCGGGATGTCGGAGATGGGCGCGGGCGACGCGGCCGACGCGCGCCGTCACTTCGAGCGCAGCCTCGAGGCGCGGGAGACCACCGACGCGCTGCAACAGCTCGGGCTGCTCCTCGAGCACACGGGGGAGCCTGCGCTCGCGGCGGTCAAGTATCGGCGGGCGCTCGACCTCGTCTCGGCGACGTCCCGCGAAGCGGGCGGGCTGCGCGCGGAGCTCCTCGAGCAGCTCGGGGACGCGCTCCGCGCCTCGGGGAGCGCGGCGCAGGCCGAGCGCATGTACACGGAGTCGCTCGCGGCGTGGGACCGCGCGGGCGAGGGCACGACCGAGGTCTCGCGCGCGGTCGTGGCGCTGCGGCGCGGCGTGGTGTTCGATCGGCTCGGTCGTCGGCAGGAGGCCGTCGCCGCGTTTCACCGGGCGATGGAGGCGGGCGCGGGTCAGCTGGAGATCTACGCGAAGCTGCTCTCGCACCTGGCCGCGTCGGAGCACGCGGACCTGGCGTTTGGGACCGAGGTCTTCCGCGAAGCGCAGCGTCAGCTGACGGTCCCGGCGGAGTGGAAGATCTACTTCGCGCTCTGGGTGAAGCTGCTCGCCGCGCGCACGCACGGCACGGCGGACGCCGACATCGACACCACGCTGACGGCGTTGACCGAGGCGCCGGGCTGGGCGGGGCACCTCGCGAGCTTCGGCGCAGGTCGGCTCGCGTACGACGCGCTCCTCGCCGCCGCGTCTGGGCGCGGCGAGCAGAGCGAGGCGCACTTTTACGAGGGCGCGCGGCTCCTCGGCGCAGGCGATGACGCGGGCTCGCGGGTCGCGTTCGGCCGCGTGCTCAGCGGGCACATGGTCAGCTTCTACGAGTTCGAGCTCGCGCAAGAGCTGCTCGCGCTGCCCGCTGCGGGCACGACGAGGACGGCTGCGCCGACGACCGCGCCAGCACCCGCCCCGGCGCGCTAGAAGCGATAGCCGAGGCGCGCGCTCGCGCCGAGCGCGACGATGCCGCCGCCCGACGAGATGATCGACAGCGTCGGCAGCTCCGCCTCGACGTAGAGCCGGGGCGCGAGGCGATACGCGGCGACCGCGCCGCCGCGCACCAAGAAGCCCGGCTCGCGCGCGCCGCTCGTGTTGAGGAAGGCGCCGAGATCGAGGCCGCCGCCGAGGTGCAGAGGGAACGCGAACGGGCTCGTGAGGTACACGCCGCCGACGGTCAGCTCGACGGCGTTCGTCACGCCGAAGACGAGGTCCATCCCGCCGCGCACCTCGAGGCCGCGCGCCGAGGCGACGCCGTAGCCGACGCGGAACTCCAGCGCGCCGAACGCGCCGCCGCCCGTGCTCGAGGGCGGTCGGCTGCTGTCGTCGTACGCGACCAGCCCCGCCGCCGAGAAGCCGAGCTGCGCGAGCCACGGATGCTCCGCGTCCGCCGCGTACCGCTCGCGCGCGTCGAACTCCGCGGCGAGCCGGTCGCGCTCCGCCTGCGCGCGCTCAGCCTCGCGCCGCTCGAACTCTGCGCGCGCCCGCGCCTCCTCTTCCGCTTGGCGCAGCCGCTCGGCCTCCGCGCGCGCGACCTCCGCCTGCGCGTCCCGCTCGCGCTGCTCACGCAGCAGCCGCTCGCGCTCCTCCGCGGCGGCCGCGTCCGCGCCGCCCGTCAGCCGCAGCGAGTCTTCCCCGAGCCCCGCCGGGCGCACCAGGCTCGCGAGCACGTCGCGCAGGCGCTCGGTCTCCTCGTCGACCACGACCAGCACATCGAGCTCTTCCACTCGACGGATCGGCGCGTAGCCTGCGCGCAGCAGCAGTCGGTACTGCCCAGTCAGCGGGTGCACCTCGGTCGTCAGCACCCACGCGGCGCCGTTCGCCTGCGCGATGGCGACGAGCTCGTCCGAGGTGTGCGGCGTCCCGACGATGCCGGCGCGCTGGATGACGTTCCCGGTGATCACCGTGTGCCCGAGCGCGCGCAGCGTCGCCGCGAGCGTGTCCTCGACGTCGGCGCGGCGCAGGTCGTCGGCGTTGCCCTCCGGAGGCAAGAGCACGATCTGGTCAGCGCGCGCGACGCTCGGCAGCGCGCCGAGCACCAACAGCGCGCAGCCCTGCGACGCGAGGCAGAGGGCGACGAGCGTGAACGAGGCGCGGAGTTTCGTCATGGTGGAGAGAACCCTCGTTCACGCTTCGACGCGCGGGCGTTCAGTTCGTGCGGCTTTGCTGAGCTGCGCGCCGCACGCCTTGCTCCCCGAGCAAGCCGTGGGCCAAGCGCTATAGCAGGGGCGCGGCGGCGAGCGCGTCGAACGCGGCGATCACTGCGGGCGGCGCCTGCAGGAGCTCGATCAGCACGCCCTCACCGCCGTGCGGCTTCTCGTCCGAGCCGCGCGGGTGGATGAACGTCATGTCGAAGCCCGCCGCGCCGCGCCGGATCCCGCCGGGCGCGAACCGCACGCCGTTCGCCTCGAGCCACGCGACGGCGCCGGCGAGGTCGTCGATCCAGAGCCCAACGTGGTTGAGCGGCGGCTCGTTCACGCGCGGCTTCTTCGCCGGATCGAGCGGCTGCATCAGGTCCACCTCGACGGCGAAGACGCCGCGCCCCGCGAGCGTGATGTCCTCGTCCACGTTCTCGCGCTCGCTGCGGAACTCGCCCGTCTTCTCGAGCCCGAGCAGGTCACACCAGAGGTGCCGCAGGCGCGCCTTGTCCTCGCCGCCGACGGCGAGGTGCTGCACTCCGAGCACACGAAACGGCCGTTCGATCGCGGTTTGGCTTGGGGTCACGCGCCGTTCTTGCCGTGCGCGCCGGGCCGCTGCAAGGTCGCCCGCGTGAAGACCTCGCTCACCGGCATCAAGCCGACCGGCACCCCGCACCTCGGCAACCTGCTCGGCGCGATCCGCCCCGCGCTGACGCTCGCGGAAGAGTACCGCTCGCTCTACTTCATCGCGGACTATCACGCGTTCACGGCGACCCACGATCCGAAGGCCCTCCGAGCGCACGTCTACGACGTCGCGGCGACCTGGCTCGCGTGCGGGCTCGACCCGGCGAAGACCATCTTCTTCCGACAGTCGTCCATCCCCGAGGTCTTCGAGCTTTCCTGGATCTTCCAGTGTCTCGTCGCCGCGGGTCAGCTCGAGCGCGGGCACGCGTACAAGGACGCCCTCGCGCGCGGCGAGTCGCCCAACGCCGGGCTCTTCGCGTATCCGCTCCTGATGGCGGCGGACATCATCCTCTACGACGCGGACGTCGTGCCCGTCGGCAAGGATCAGAAGCAGCACCTCGAGATCGCGCGCGACGTCGCGGTGCGCGTCAATCACCTGTTCGGCGAGGGCACGGTCGTCGTCCCGGAGCCGAAGATCGAGGAGCAATTGCAGGTACCGGGGCTCGACGGACGCAAGATGTCGAAGAGCTACGACAACTACGTCGCCATCTTCGCGACGCAAAAAGAGCTGAAGAGCGCGGTGATGAAGATCGTGACGGGCTCCGAAGCGCTCGACGCGCCGAAGGAGCCTGAGGGCACGACGGTCTTCACGCTCTACCGCGCGGTCGCGAGCGCGAGCGAGGCCGAGGAGCAAGCGCGGAAGCTGCGCGCCGGGGGCTACGGCTGGGGGCACGCGAAGCAGGCGCTCTTCGAGGCGATCGACGCAGAGGTCGGGCCGAAGCGCGCGCTCTACGCGGAGCTACGCCAGGACGAGGCCGCGCTCGATCGCGTGCTCGACGAGGGCGCCGAGAAGGCGCGGACCATCGCGCACCGCACGATGCAGCGGGTGCGCGCGCGCATCGGGATCGCGCGCTGAGCGAAGCGCCGGGCTCAGCCGCTGGTCGGCTGGCGCGCGGCTTCGACGTGCGGGGCGTCGTCGGGGAGGTCGCTCGCGGGTCCACCGCTCGCGGGCCGATTGGTCGAGGGCCCACCGCTCGAGGGCTCGTCGGTCGCCGGCTCGTCGCTCCCCGTGCGGAGCGCGGCGGGAACGGCGAGGTCGAGGAGGCGCGCGTCGCCGCTGACGACGGACTCGCGGGCGAGCACGAAGCTGTTGCCGGACTGCTCCCAGCGCTGCCGGACGCGCGTCGTCGAGAGCTCCATCGTGTCGAGCGAGTACCAGTTCACGGTGAGGATCGCGGTCGCGCTCTCCTCGTCTTGCGCCATGCGCAGCATCGACACGTCGAGGTCGGCGATCTCGATGCCCTGCCCCCAGCGCGCGTGCGCCTGCACGAAGCGGGCGCGGAACGCCGGCGCGACGCGGTCGGCGGCGAGCTCGGCGCGGCCCCAGCGCGTCTCGTCCATCATGTCGTGCACTGCGTCCGTGAGCGCGGCGGTGCGCCCCTGACCTTGGAGGAGGCAGCCCGCGCTGCAGAGCATCGAGGCGAGGACGAGGGTGAGCAGGACGCGCGGCATGGGCCCGACGCTACGGCGCAGAGCACGGAGGTCGCAACAAATCGGTGAGCCCTGCTACGCTGCGGAGTCGTGCGTGTCGCCTCACTTCGCTTCGTCGCTCTCGTCGCGGCCGCCGCCAGCCTCTCGGCGTGCGTGGTGTACGACCCCGCGCTCCTCGCCGACGCTGGGGCCGGGGTCGACAGCGGGCCGCGCCGCGACGCGGGCCCGGTCTGCACGACCTGCCCCGCGGGTCGCCCGCCGCCGCGCCCCTCAGGCCCCGACGGCGACGGCCCCGAGGCGTTCTACGCGCTGCGCAACATCCAGCTGGTCCAGGACCGCGACCGCTGGCGCACGATCGGCTACGACCTCGACGGCCTCGACACCCAGGACGTCAGCGATCCCGTCGAGTGCACGCCGGGCATGGGCCGCGATCCGGAGACGGACGGCGAGGGCGGCGTCGACAACGCGTTCGGGCACCTGATCACGCCGCTCTTGCTCGCCGCGGAGCCGACGTTCGCGTCCGATGGGCAAGCGAACGAGACCGCCGGCCTCGGCGCGGTGCTCGTCCGCGTGACCGGCTGGAACGGCGGGCGCAACGACTCGCTCGTCAACGTCACGGTGACGCAGAGCGTCTTCGGGACGCCCAAGGTGGACGGCGGCGTGCCCGACGCGAGCGTGCCCGACGGCGGCGTGAACTACGACGCGGGCGTGCCGCCGCTGCCCCGCTGGGACGGCAACGACGCCTGGTGGGGCCGCTCGGACTCGTTCTTCAGCGGGGATCCCCTGCGCCCGCGCATCGCGGACGACAACGCGTACGTCGCGGACGGCACGATCGTCATGCGCCTGCCGGATCGGCGCGAGATCATCTTCTCCGGCGACACGCAGGGCGTGGTGTTCAAGCTGACCGACGCGACGCTGACGGTGCACGTGCTCGCCGATGGCAACACGGTCGATCAGGCGCTGCTCTCGGGGCGCTGGGCGTCCAACGACATCCTCGACGCGATCCCGTTCGTCGGCGTCTGCCCGGCGACGAGCAACTACACGCTGCTCAGCAACTTGCTCGCGACCTCGGTGGACCTGCGCTCGGCGCCAGGCTCGGGCGGCGCGGGCGTGATCTGCGACGCGCTCAGCGTCGGGATCGGCTTCTCCGGCATCCGCGCGACCTGGGCGGGGACCGCGGTCGGGTACACGCTCGCGAATCGCTGCATGTAGCGCAGAGGCGGCGCGCTCAGCGCGTCCCGCCGAGGCGCGCGCGGGCTTCGCGGCTCTGCGGGTCGAGGCTCAGCGCCTCGCGATAGGCGCGCTGCGCGTCGGCGCGACGCCCGAGCAGCGCGAGCGCGTCCCCCTGAATCACTCGATACGCCGACCGTCGCGGGCGGACGGCGACGGCGCGCTCCGCGTAGGAGAGCGCTTGCGGGCCAGCGTGTCGCGCGAGGTGCAGGCGCGCGAGGCCGGCGAGGGCGTGCGGGTTGCGTGACTCGGCGGCGAGCGCCTCGAGGTAGATCACCTCCGCTTGGCGCAGGTCGCCCGCCGCGACGAGGCGGTTCGCGCGGACGACGAGGCGGTCACCCGGCGAGACGTTCAGGTCGGGGCCGGGATCCTCGGGCGACGCGTCGGAGCCGGTCAGCGCAGTGGGCGGGGCGACCGCTGGGGCGACGGTTGGGGCGACGGGCGGCGCGTCCCGTGGCACCTCGGGAAGCGCCGCGATCTGCGGCACCTCGGGAAGCGCCGCGATCTGCGGCACCTCGGGAAGCGCCGCGATCTGCGGCACCTCGGGAAGCGCCGCGACGACGAGCGTGGCCGCGCCCGCATCGAGCAGCGGCGCGGGGGCTCCAGCGTCGATGGCGACGACGGGCCGAGGCGGGGGCGGCGCGACCAGCGGGGCGGTCAGGCCGCCCACCGTCGGGCGCGGCAAGCCGAGCACCCTCGGCAGGAGGAGCGCGCCGGCGACCGCGACGACGATCAGCCCCCCGAACAGCAGCGCCGCGACGAGGAGGAGCGGCACCGGCGAGCGGCGCGCGGCCCGCGGCGTGGCCAGCGGGGGCCTGACCCCGCTAGGTATCATACTGGCATCAGGTATCACGAAGGCATCGGGCGCGAGCGGGTGGGACGACGGTGCCTCGGGCTGGGCGTAGAGGACGACCTGCTCGAGGGGCTGGGAGGATGGCGGCGACGCGTGGGCTGGCGACGGGAGCGCTGGGGTGGCTGGCGACGGGAGCGCTGGGGTGGCTGGCGACGGCCACGCGGCGTGTTGCGGGGACGACGGCGCCGGGGCGGCAACGAGGGGCGACCCGTCGTCGAACGACGGCAGCGCCGGGGTGGCGCTCGGCGTCGGCGCAGGCGATCGGCGGGTGGGGGCGAGGGTCTGACCCGGGGAGGTCGCGGCGGCGGCGACCGCTTCGCCGGGCACGCGCGCGGGCGCCGGGAGCCGCGCCTCGCCGGCGTGCGGCTCGAGCTCGATGG
>CAIUAC010000001.1 GCA_903896985.1 uncultured Sandaracinus sp. | reverse complement strand
TTCGGCGCGGGCTTCCTGATCCTCGAGCGCGCAGGCTTTCTGCTGAGCCTCGGCCTATGAGCGCGCCCCGCCGCACGTCCGACGACACCGCCGACCGCAAGCGCGTCGCCCTCGCGCTCGCGTCGCTCGTGTTCGCGTTCGCGTCGCCCATCGCGTACACCGCGCAGCGCCTGTTCGAGCGCGCGCGCAGCACGCCGACCGATCCGCTGCTCGTGGTGTTCGACCTGCACACCGCGTTCTACTGGCGCGCCTCGACCGCCGCGTGGTGGGGCGTCGTGCTCGCGATCGTGGCGTACGCGTTCTCCGCGCAGCCTGCCGCCGCGACCCTGCGCGCGCGCCTCACGCGCGGGGTGACGCTCGCCGCGGTCCCGCTCGCCATCGCGCTCGCGCTCACGCTCTGGAGAAACCCGTGACGTGGCGCCTGCTCGAGTCCGCGCACGGCTACCTCGGCGTCCTCGCCGTCGTCGCGCTGCTGCACCCGGCGATCCTCCTGCGCCGCGGGCAGCCGCTCTCACGCGGCGCGCGCTGGTCCGTCGCCCTGACGACGCTCGTCACCGCGCTCGCGTTCGGCTTCGGCGTCGGCATCTACGAGCACTATCGCGCGACGGCAAAGCGCGTCATTTTCCTCGAGAATCGCACGATCGGGCTGCTCTTCGAGACCAAGGAGCACCTCGGCTTCGCCATCATCGCGCTGGCCCTCGGCGCGGGCCTCGCCGCCCTCGTCGCGCCGCGCGCCGCCGTGGACCTGCGCCGCGCGTGCGCGCTCACCTACGTCGCCGCGTCGATCTTGTGCGCCGTCGTCGTCGCGCTCGGCGCGGTCGTCGCGTCGACGCAGGGGTTCTGAGCGCGCCGCCGCTGTCGGGGCGAGCCGCCCCTCTCGTCAGGGCGCGGCGGTGTTCTCTGCGCCGGGCGTCGGCGTGCCGACGGCGAACGCGCCGACGCCGTTCGGGAGGCGTGACCAAGTGCTCCCATCAGGCACGGCGGGAGGCGCGGGATACTGGGCGTCCGCGAGCACGGCGTCAGTCGTCGCGCCGAGCACGAACACCTGGTCGCCGCGCGTGCCGCTGAGCCCGAAGCCCGCCTCGAGGCAGGTCGGCGCTGCGCCCATCAGGCAGCCGGTCTGTACGCCCGCGCGCGGCGCCGCGACGCCCGCGACGACGACGAGATAGGCCCCCGGCGCGAGCGTGGTCCCGGCCGGCACGGTGATGGCATCAGCGACCTTCGGCAGCCCAGTGGTCTCGTCGAGGTCCGCGACGCGCAGCCCCGAGAGGTCGAGCGTCGTCGTGCCGGTGTTCATCAGCTCGAGCCAGTCGTCGCCCGTCGCGCGCACCTCGTTGACCGCGAGCGCGCCGAAGCCTGCGTCGCCGAGCGCGGCGTCGGTGCGTGGTCCGAGATCCATCGGCTGCGGGCCGAGGTCAGAGGCCGCCGCGTCTGCACCGCTGTCGCGCTCGGGCCGCAGCGGCGGGCTGCCGCCGGACTCCGCACACGCTGCGAGGGCGAGCGCTGCGAGCGCGACGGGGAGCGCTGCGCGAACGAGCGCGCGGCGGCGAAGAGACTCAGTGTCGGACATGGCGAACGCTCCTGATTTGTTGGGCTCGAGGGGTCAGAGGACGAAGCGCGCGGTGAGCGCCAGGTCCCAGAGATCGCTGCCGGGGAGGGCGGCGCGCGCGGCGGACGTAGGGATCGCGCGGGTCAGCGCGAGGTAGAGCTCGAGCGGCTTGGCGAGGCGATAGCCGACGGTGCCGATGAGCGTCGTGACCCGGTCGTCGGGCGCGCTGCGCTCGCGGACGAGGTGCACGAGGCGCGCACCGAGGAGCAGGCGACGCACAGGCTCCCCGCGCGCGAAGAGCTCCCACAGCCGCGCCTCGCGCGAGGCGACGTCGTCGACGCCCCACGCGAGCGTGACGAGCGCGCCCGCCGAGAACGCGGCGTCGGTGCGCCCCGTCTCTCGAAAATCGCCGCGCCAGAGCAGCCCGGCGGTCACGCGATGGGCCCGCGAAGAGGCGACTCCCTGCGAGCCATAGACGCCCGACACGAACAGCGCGAGCGGCCCGAGCGCCGGCGCGACGGGCGCGAGCGCGTGCAGCTCGGCGGCGACCTCGGTGTTCTTGCCGCGGTTGAGCTCGCGGCTCGTGTAGCCCTCACCGCTCGAGACGGTGCCGCCGACCCAGCCGAGGCGCGCGGGCAGGCGCAGCGTCGCGCGCGCGCCGAGGTCGGCAGGCGCGGCGAGG